>JAGHTS010000181.1 GCA_018065225.1 Candidatus Phascolarctobacterium caballi | reverse complement strand
AATGATTTTTTTAATCCACAATATTTTGTGTTATCAACAAAGTTATCAACTAAATTTAGTGGATAACTTATTTTATCTTTCTAATTTTTTTATAAATATGTTTACAGCCATCAAAATATCTTTATCTTTATTGTTTATAGCGGTATAAATCTTTTCATAACCGTTCATAATTGTGGAATGGTCACGGCCGCCTAACTCTTTTCCTATTTCATTAAATGTCAAACCTGTCAATTTCCTTGCCAAATACATTAAAATTTGTCTTGGCTGGTTAATTTTGGCACTTCGCTTTGGTCCTATCAGGTCTTCTTTGGTTATCCCATAATAATTAACAATTTCTGTCAAAACTTCTTCAAAAGTTATTCCCTCATGTTTAATAATACTGCCGTTTTTTTCAATAATTTTCATTACCAAATCTTGGGTTATAACTTCATTCATATCTGTGTACAGCTTTAAGTTGTTACATACACTTTCCAAAAGCCGGATATCATTTGTAATAGATGCAGCAATCAAATTCATACACTCTGTACTGATATTCATATTTCTTTCATCTAATTTCATCCTTAAAATTGCCAATCGGGTTTCATAATCAGGTTCTGATATATCCCCCAACAGCCCTCTTGATAAACGGCTGGTAATACGTTCCTCCAAAGTTTTAATTTCTTGAGGCGGGCGGTCGCTGGCAATAATAATTTGTTTGTGGGCATTATCCAACGCATTAAATGTATTGAAAAATTCTTCCTGTGTTGCCTCTTTACCTTTTAAAAGTTGGATATCATCAATAATCAGACAATCCAATTTTCGGTATTTGCTATGCAACTGCTCTGTTGTGTGATTATGAATAGCATTGACAACATCATTAACAAATTCTTCCGTAGTTGTATAAAATATCTTCATATAGGGATTTTTTTCTAAAAGATGATTGCCTATTGCCTGTATAAGATGTGTTTTTCCCAATCCCGGTTTGCCGTATATAAATAACGGATTGTATGTCTTACCGGGGTTTTCAGATACGTTTAAGGCGGCAGAATGGGCAAACCTTGTGTTGTTTCCTACAACAAAATTTTCAAAACGGAATTTTGGGTCTAAATGGGTATCAAAAGTTATCTCATTATTTACCGGTTGAAAGGTATCAGTATTACTGTTTTCAGTATTGATATTTTTTTCCAAAGCATCAACAGCCAGATGCAGGTTTTTTCCTGTGATTTCTTTTAAAATGGTTTCTATTTGTGTTGCCCGCATCAAAATCATATTTTTGATAAGCTGGTTGATGACAATAATTTGCAAGGTATCATTATCCATATTTAAAGGGCGTGTTTTGCCCAATAATTGGTTACACGTTTCCTGTCCGTATTGCAAACTAAATTTGTTTTTTAATTGCTCCCATAAATCGGTTAAATTGTCATTCATCTGTTAAACTCCATAAGGTCATAAATTTATAAACAATTATACCATAAACTAACTTAAATTTAAATAAAAATAATAAAAATTAATATCATTCTTATATGGATATATTTTCCACTCCCGCCTTTGAAAATTCAAAATAAAATGCCTTTTCAAAATGAAAAATGCAGAAATGCAAAATAAATCTCGCGCGAGATTCGTCAGATATCGCGCGAGATTTACTTCCCAATTTGATAGTTTTCGCTTTGAATTGCTGATGATGGTTGAAAAAATATAGGGGATATTAACTAATATCCCCCGACATTAGCTAATATCCCCACCGCTGACAAAAACTTTCGCTTTCTGCAAACTTTCCCAAAATATAATCACCGGAACATCCTACCATCCCTACGCCCTATGCCTTATGCCTTACGCTCTACACTCTACGCCATACACCCTATGCCTTATGCCTTAAACAAAAAAACGGCTTTCGCCGCTTTTTTTGTTAGAAATTGTAGAACGCATTAAGCATTCCTCCCCAACCTTTGCGTTTGCCGATATAGGCATTGGCTTCTGCCCCCAGTGTCCATTTGCCTGTTTCCCAACTGCATCCTGCCTGCATTATGCCTGTGTTGCCTTTCAAACTTGGTGCCGGTGCTTCCCCTGCTCCTGTTATTGTTGCTTTGCTTTCCCCGTTAAA
>JAGHTS010000035.1 GCA_018065225.1 Candidatus Phascolarctobacterium caballi | reverse complement strand
GATAACACCTTCGTATCCCATAAGTTTTTGGTAATCTTCGCATTTGCCAATATTTTTGGCTATGGCATATATGGCTTTTATTGCCGCCACAACTTTTTCTGATGTTGCCGACCTGTTGTATCTGCGCAGGACAACAATCTGGCTGTTGGTTTTTGCCTTAATTATTTTTTTTGCCATTTCATTATATGTTGTCCGTTTCCACAAAAGCCGTACCTGCTGCAAATGTTTTTTGATGTCAATACTGGACGGGGTTTGCACAGAGCCAAGATACCGTCCGCATCCGTCAAGCCAGACCACAGGGATATTTTTACGCATCAGGTACTGCAGCAGTTCAGAAGAAATTTGTGCCGTACTGCACAACATGATATTTTCCACACTTTCCAAAGGGTATTTGACTTTTACAGATTTGTTTTCCACAAGCAGGCATCCGCCGTCTTTATGCAAACAGGCGCCTGATTCCACTACATATATAGAGCTCATAAATCCACCTCCATTTATATATAAAAAAACAACCCTCTGTTTTTACATAAAAACAGGGGGTAAAATAGCTTTTTCCGATTTTTATTAATCAAATCAAATGTTTTATTCTTATTTCCTCAAATTTATCTCTTATTGCCTTAATTTGCCTTTGAACCGTTTCATATTCCTTCCCCAAATAATCGGCAAGAAATCGCGTTTCATTAAATTCATCCTCTTTTTCATCTTCTTCTTTACGGTAAAGTTCTATAAATTTAAAATCAAGTAAATCGCCCAGCTCTTTTTTAATAAAATATAGATTGTCGTCATCTGGAAAAGTTTCAGCAAATTTACAGCTAATAAAATATTTACAGTACAACTTATCGGCACGGCCAGCAAAAAATCGGTCAAGATTTTTGCACAATTTTACAAATGCATCATAACAATTATCATTAAAGTCCGCATTGTGGGAGTCATCCGCAATCGTATCAAAAACACTGATTTCTTCACCATCATCCGAATAATTGACATTATTCTTCCAAAAACTGACATTCCGTGCTGAATTTAAGCGGTCAATCATTGCGTCCGTTGCCCCATGTCCCTTTAAGATAGTTGTCAATTTAACCATTGTTTCCTGACTTTTGACATTAATTGGCATTTCAAAATCTTTAATTTTCAATTCTTGGACAATTTCCAATATTGTTTCCTTAATAAATGCCTCTTCTTTTTTGTAACAGGCATTTCCAAACCTTTCTTCGTTAAATCTCTTTAAGCACCACAAATCATTGATTTTGAAATGAGTATTAAAAATTTTTATAAACGAGGCATCTTCCCCATTTATATATTTTTCCCATGCGGATAAATACGCATCTTCAACTTCCTCGGTCGTAATACTTTCACCAACGGAGTGGTCTTCGTTTATAATCTCCGCATTTTTCCTTGCTTTTTTCTTAATTTCAAGCAACTTCTTAAATAATTGCGTTTGTTTATATTCGTATTGTCCGGCGGATAACTTGTCATACCTTAAACTATATGCCAAAGCATCAATCTCTTGATTAACCTTTTCATTAATAGCCATATTACAGCCCCAACATTTTGTCTATTGATTTACGGTCTCCCTCATTTAATTGGGCGGCAATACTGTTAATGAAAAACAATGAGGTAACATCATAAATTTTGGATTGTTTCGCTTTTTCCGGCGTTACTGCAGAACTATATTTCCATGAATAAATAATGTGCTTGATATTAACATTTTTATTGGCACTTACAACGTAATTAAGGGCAATAAACATTGAAATTGTAAAAATTTTGATGCCAAAAGTGAAGTCAGCATACAAACTGTCATCGTCTTGCAAAAATTTGACAATTTCTTTAAAAAAACCCTTCCCTGTAAATACTGTGAATTCGTCATCTGTCATAATTTCCTGAAATTCAGCGGTAACCCCTTTGGTTTCAACCACTTTGTTTACTTCTGCTTTGTACTTCTCATAGTTGTCCAAACTGATATGGTTTATATCGTTACCTTTTTCCACTGCGGTCAAAACAAGAACTTTGTCGCCTTTACTGACATTGTTGTTCAGCAAATAAGTCATGGGAAAATAAAATTGCTGACCTTTTAAATCAAAATCATCACTTATATATTCATTTTCCACTAATTTTTGTCCTAACATAATTGATATAAAAACTTTACGCATTCAAATCACTCCCCTAACTATTCAAATTTAAGTTTTTTTAACACATCCGCAAATAAGTCTTCTAATGGAACAGTCATAGTTTTATTATTATCATTTTCACCCAATGTTTTATTTTCAACAATTTTGTCCACTTTTTCATTTTTGTCATTATGCAAATTTCCCAATTCATTAAAAATAAGCTTATTGATTTCATCATACACATTAATATTAAGTTTTGTGCCAAACTGCATTTCTAATGCTTGCTTTATCCGTTGAATCACTTCATCCATTCCCATCTTAACTTCTTTTGTTATATCTGTTTCATTAACATCTCTAACTATCGTATGGGCCATAGGATTTCTAAATTTTTGTTCAATCCGTCTTAACGGCAATAAAAGATTCGCAAACTCTTCACATTCTTCCCGTCCTTTAAGCATTACAAGCATGTTATAAAGACTAAAATGTGAATTATCCTTAAATTTATTTTTTCTGTACTCCGGACAATTATCCAACATCTTCAATGTCTCAGGATAATTTTTTTGTAACAGATCCCGAGATATTACAGATTCAACATTATTGTTAAAATTGGGTGACATCTTATCGCAATCAAAAACAGATTGAAACTTAAGCATAACCTGAGCAAACAACAAAGGAGTAATTCTTAAAATAACTTCTTGCAACGCATGTTTTCGCCAATAAATTTCTAAAATCATAAAAAATTCAATAATATCACGTCTATTTTCTTTCATATAATCTAACTTGTCTACTGTAAGGTTATATTTTGAAAGCAATCCACCAGTAATAGCTGATGCTTCCTTAAATCTTAATGCAAACCTTAACTTGGCATGTTTAATTATCAACCCAACATTTTTCGTAAAAAAAGATTCATTTTCTTGATATAATTCATAGGCCCCATCATATTCAAAACGATCTATAAGTTCTTTCATCCTGGCAATAATTTTTCTCTCATGAACAAATTTAACATTGGGTTCTATTATCCTGTTATCTGAAAAAGAAATATTATTTTGGTTAACGTCAAGCCATTGTGCATCAAAATTATCAATCCTGTTGGTTTCCTGGTTTTGGCGTCCAGAAGAATTTTGCACTTGAATGATTTTGGTTCGTGGATAATCCATCCCCAACAAAGTTAAAACTGATTTCATTTGCGGAGTTCCTGAAGAAATATTAATAATAATCTCATCATCAGGATTTTTTTCCCAAGCATCAGCAAAATCTTGTACTAACCCCTTTAGGTTTTCCATCAAACTGGGGTTGTCAATGTCTTCGTGAACACAATATTCGATCGTAATGTCGGGATTTAATTTTTTAAGTGCTAAAGTATAGCGATCTACCGGCTGACCATCTCCATCCCTTATGCTTTTTTTATCATACTCACTCCATTCGGCAAATTCCTTTGTATAAAATAAAACTACATGGTCCACATTAAATTTTCTTGCAATATGCAACATACTGCCATCATAAATAAAACCATTTTCGTTATTTCTTGATACCGGGTCATGTCCCCCCACCGGGCTAAATAGAATTCTTTTCATACCATTCCCCCTCCTCACACTCTTGCCAATTTTGTACAACCAACTACCGTACCGTTTTCCCCAAAAACTGCCCCAGCAATACAAAGAAATCTGCCAGCAATATCAGGTCTGTATTTCTTAATAGCTTTGGCAGCCATCAATGACACAATATAATAACCATCTTTTTCAATTATTTCCGGTAACGCAAATGGTTCTTTAGGTTGCATCATAACAAGAGGATACCCTTCTATATTTCCTATCTGAATTTCCATTGTTTCAACACGTACACATCCTTCAGTAGGCAATATCATTACAGGTTTCACTCCTTCTTTAAGCATTAATTTACCATAATTGCCGACATAACAGTTATCTATATTGTAAAATTTTATGGGATGTGGTGTATAGTTTCTTAACATTTTTTCAATCCTTCTAACAATCTTTCTTACATAATATATGCAACAAAGATTACAAAATCTGCACTTTTTTATCTAAATTCTAAATTTATTCCGCCCATCCCCAAAGCAGTTTTCATTCCAACACCAGCAAATTGCGCAAATTCCGCTAATAATCTAATAATACGATTCGCCATAATATTTCCTCGCAACCCTAATGTAAATTCCCCACGAAAACCGGGTACCATACTCCCTTCCAGTTCAAACTTGCGGGATGCCAATTTATACCCGGCAATATAAGTCTCTGCAGTCAAATTTTCCAACAAATTACTCTCTTCCAATTTTACCTCAGAACAGGTATTCCATTTATTCAGCAAACTGCCCAAAATCAGCCGGGGAGTTGGATAAAACATATATTCCCCATTGCTTTTGAAACTGGCAGGAGATAAAAAATTCAACAGGATATACCTTTCCTGTCTTGTCTGTGCAAAATGTTTGTCCAACAGTTCTCTGTAATCCGATTCTGCTTTTACTTCACAAGACAAAAATTGTACTTCTGCCTGCTTTTGCTTTAAGTACAATTTTTGAAGATTTTCTACTTTTTGCAGGATGTTTTCTGTAGCATTTTGTTCAAACGTGGACAACCGCCACAACCACACCCCTTTATCCCTGTTAAAATAAAGGCATTGGCTATACGGACGCAACTGCATAGTATGCAAAAATTCAACATAATCACTGTTTAACAGTTCCATAAGTGCTCCATGAAAAATGGAACCCATGGACTGGTGAATTTTTAATTCGTTTGAGTCAGATAAAGCCAACTCTAAAATAGTTAGTGGTTTCATTTGACTACAGACATATAAGCCAAACCCATCTGTGTATCACTGTATCCGTCATAGGTACATTTCAAAGTTCTTGGTGAAATTTTCTCATCAAACTTATGTTTTCCAAAAATGCTATCAAGTAAAATTTTTATAAAATCCTTAGCCACATCCTTATTAGGTGCTAAAGATAAAACATTAGTTTTGGTCAAAAATCCAGTATTACCCCCAATATAAATATTGGCATCTTCCAACTCAAATAAATCAGGAAATTCTTTTGCAAACGCACATTTAAATATATTTTGTACGAAATTCACATATTCATGACAAATTGTCAAAAGTTGACTAATATCAGAAATGCCAATTAAAGAAAACATAGATTTATCAATTTTAGCTGAAAATTGAAATTCACATCCTTTTAAAACACATTCTTTAAAGAGTGGCAAAGCATTATCATATGCTTTCGCTTTTTTTAGAACGAAATCAATTTTCTGCAGCATTTCTGTTTGAATGTCATTTATTGGCAAAGCATCACTGACCTGCAATCCTCGCATCACACTACACAATGAGTCCTGCGAATATATATCCTTGCCTTTGTTATCTTTTAAAAGCAATTTATGCAGGAATTTAGTTTCTATTTCCCTTTGAAATTTGTTAATATCCTTGATATTAACAAATTTACCACCTATACATCCTTTTAGTTTATTCCAATAAAACATTGCTGATTCAGAATCTTTTTTTATACAATGATGTAAAATAGCACTATGCAAAAAGCCCTTAATAGAACTACCCGGGATATAAACCCGCCCATCCGGCAAACGCATACATCTATAAACATCATTCAACGTTTCTTTGCTCGAAGATTTTAAAACAGTCGGTTCTGCATGTGTACTTGCAATTATAGTTTCTTTAACATCACTTAACTTATAGCCCTCATCCTGAAGCCATGTTGACAGATTACGATTATCTGATAAATTGGCAATATATGTGGCGTAACTTTTAAATAAATTTTTTTCAATAATAAATTTATGCCATTTTAAATGATTAACAAAATGCATAGTTGATGATGTAGCATCATAAAGATAATCTTTTGCAGTTAATTTCAATCCAGTTGAAACACAACATGGAGTAACAATACCTAATTTTATATTGGCAAAGTCATATTTTTTATCACTCATCGTCATTCACCCCCAAATACATTCCCTTGCAATTACGATAAATTGAATGACTTACTCCTTGCACTTCAATTTTAAGCATTTTCCCTTCTATGCGTTTACCAAAACAAGAACCATCCTGCAACATATAAAAGCTATTCCTTTTTGTCATATTGTTGTTGTCATCCTGCCAAACAAAACCACTGCATTTTTTTAACTTATAAACATCTTCTTTTTGAAGTATATCCAAAGAAGAAGGACAAACTGGAGCAATATTCATCTGCATCCCATCCTTCTGATTCAGCATTTTTTCCAGTTCTTTGGCATCATTACCATTATGACTCAACATTTCCGGTTGCTTAAGTAATTCAAATTTTCCATAACCGCTAGAACGTTTACCGCCAATTCCTGTCATTCCCAAACTGCTAACCAAATCAGACAATTCTTTTAACTTTGAATCATCTTCCACCCCCAAAATAAAATACATACCAGCATCCTGACTAAAAACATAACTCGACACATTGTAAGGTAATGGTTTTTTGTAACGCAAATTAACATGAGTACTTGTCATTGCCACAGCAAAAGAACGGGTTTTATATTTTTCATCTAAAGAACGACATGGATTATTCAAATTTTTAATCAAATTTCCCATTTCTGAAATGCGAATAAACCCACCCTTTTTTAATTTTTTTAACTTTGTAGCAAGTTCTTTAACCTCTTCATATGTTTTGAGCTTATTATCATTTTCCATATGCACTCCACGATAAATTGGCCTGGGAACATAAAGTTCTAATCCATCCTCACCTTGCCAATAGGGGAATAAACTGGAATGACAAATTTGGCAATTTTCAAGATCTGTAATAATATTTTGAACGTTCAAACCTAAATTGGCTGCTTCAGTCGTCAACGCACTAAAAAATTCATCCGCTCCATAAGCAAGCTCCACTTTTTCCAACATACCACCCAGTCCGGAATTGCCAAAATGAACAGGTGTTAAAAAATTTAAAAGAAATAAATAATATTTCATTTTTGCTCCAACATCAATTCAAACTCTTTTCGAGTGTCGTTACATCAACGTCACAGTCACCAATTTTTTCAACTTTGAGATTTAAAAATTTAACCCTGCCATAACCACGGGAACCATGTCCCCCAAGATAATCATTCTGTATCAAATTTAAACCAGTTTTTAAAGCTTCAAAATCCGTTTTAACTTCTTCTTCATTTTCAACATTATATACAAGGTTAAAATCAAACACGACACCAGCAGGAACACGCTCAATCTGACGTGGATTAGCCACACCTGTAAAACGACTGATAGTGTTTTCAAATTTAACTTCACCAATATAAGTATCTGTCTCAAGTGCAGAAAAATTTTTTTCGGATTCGGAATTAATGAACAAATCAAAAAACTGTAAACGGGAAAATATTACTGGTTTAGAAGAGCCAAATAATCTTTTTATAACAATATCATCATCATCCAAACCATTCATCACATACCCGCTACATTTGTTCTTTGCTAACAAAGTACGCATTTTACCTTTTAAAGACGCTCCGGGAATAATTGGAGCATGAGTCAAAACGTCACGAATAAAAGGGCTGTCTACAGCACCAATAGGTGCAAAATCACCACCAGCACCAATATGCATTCCCGTCAAAACTTTTAATTCACCTGTAATTCTTAATTTCCCTTTCAGAACAGCTTGTGTTCCCTTATCATTATTGTTCATTATTTTCCCTCCTTACCACCATAATACTTATGATATGCCACTAATGCTTCCACATATTTACATAACTTATAAAATTTTTGTGTGTTATTACCAATATCATCGATGATTTTATCAAGTTCGGATTTTGAAGCAAAATCTTTAACAGGATGATTTCTATCCTTATCACGTCCAGCCTGATAGGCAATGTTAACCTTTAGAAATTTTAACTCATCAGCCAATTCTTGTTTTAAAATTTCATTTGAACTTTCTTTTTTTGAAATACTGACATCAACTTTGTTTTTAAGAACACTAACTGCTGTCAAAAATTTTCGTATTTGAGAAGTCGTCAATAAAATTCTTTGTTTGTCATCTTTTTTTATTGACCGCACCACTTCATCCGCTTTGGATACAACATCATAATCCATAATCAACCCTCCTTTTCGGTATCACGTAAATAATATACTAACAAAGTAATTGCAGTACGCAATTGATGTTTATCTTTGTCTGCACAAAACCATTCGTACATTTGTTTTGTAAAATCATCATATTGTTTTATTAAATTATCGTCTCGGACATTGGACTGCAATCT
The DNA here is from genome assembly GCA_018065225.1 of Candidatus Phascolarctobacterium caballi. Classification (GTDB taxonomy): domain Bacteria; phylum Bacillota; class Negativicutes; order Acidaminococcales; family Acidaminococcaceae; genus Phascolarctobacterium_B; species Phascolarctobacterium_B caballi. The sequence goes on along the minus strand of JAGHTS010000035.1, from coordinate 2,433 downwards.
GCCTAACCAATATGCCATACGTGCCAAATTCATTTTATCTTTATTTTTGTCTTCCTCCAACAATTCCATCAAATTGTATAACTGACCCTTACCAACAAGAATTTTATTCTTTCTTTCTAATAATGTATCTTTGATAGAAAGATTATCTAAAAGATATTTAAGTTTTCCGGGTTTCCCACCTTTTCCCACACAAACACCATCAATAAACTCATCCCACTGATAAATGTGGTCGCACCTATATTCATATTCTTTTTCTTTGCTATCTTTTGTTTTTTTATCCGAAATCTCTGTATTAAAACCAAAAAGGGCAATACCATTCTTGATGGATTTTTCGTGTTCATCCAGCAAATGTTTTGAAGCACTTTCTAACTCCCCAGTGTCTTCGGCCATTTTACTGACTGGATAACTATGATGGAACATACCAAGTCCTGCGGAAAAAGTCATTTTGCTGTTAGTAAATTTTTCAAAACACCGCCTTATGTCCACCGCCAATTCCAAAAGATCTTCCCATGCTCCAACAAAAAACATATCATCTCCGCCAGAATAGACCACATGAATATCCCTTTGTTCTTTTCTCTCCACTTCTTGATCAAAAAGAAAAAATCTTTTGAAATTATTAGGCATTTTTCCTTCACAAATATCATCAACCGCTTTTTTAAAAAATACCGCTAAAGCATTTGATAAATCGGCATAGCGTGTCAAACCGCTGTCTTTAGAATTGGCAAACCCTGCCAAGAAAGCCGCTCCCAAATTGTCCACATCCGCGCGAAGAACACCCAACCGTTTAATGCCCTTTTCCACACCGACACTGCTTTCTGAAAGTTTTTCAAAACTTTTTACTACACCTTTTTCATTACGGGTACTATAATCTACAAGCCAAAGATTTTTAGATGGTAAAGAAGTGTCTGTCAAAACATTTTTAGTATAAATCCTTACATCACGACCATCCTTACAAAAATCTTCTTCCTTTCCTGCATAAATAAAATATTCTTGATTAACTCCAAACATTGGCAAAGCATCACCTTTATTGCTTGTCGTCAAAATAAACACATCTTTTTCTTCATCAATTATATTTTCACCCAATTTGTAAAGCTCTTTACAAACAGGACAAACAAAGCCATCTCCACTTAATTTTTCAAATTTCATCAATTCTGTTGATGATGAGTGGCAAACAATACATTCCCGCTCGCCGTCATGACAACAATTATATTCACTTTCGTGATTAAACAAATTCATCAATTCTTCCTTATCATAGCGATGCAATTTTTCGTAATTAAGTACATCACTGATTTTCCCAAACAAACTCGTTTGAGCATCAGATTGTTGTAATTCAATTTTACCACATTCCAAATACCCTACCGCAAAATATAACTTCGTACCAAAATGTTTCAGTAACCATTTGTTGCAAGCAATCTTAATCTTATTGATTTTATCTGCACTTTCTTCTGTATTGGCTGCAAGAATATAAAAATGTCCGCCACCTGCATAAAGCAAATTTGCTCTTGTTAACTGCAACTCATCCAATAGTTCGTCAATAAAATTTTCCATAAAAATTTCCAAATAAAAAGACCGTCCACGCAGGGACTTTAATGCTCCCTTAGACGGAATAGTATAGATAAAATCTTGGATACCAGAAATATCTCCTGACACCATTAAAAATTGTTTGTCATTTTGTGAGATTCCGCATTGTTGAATACAACAGGCGACAGCACCCAACATTTTACTGTACATATAGAGAGATACATCGTGTTTTTCTCCTACCGTATCATCTGCCGGCACCATGCAAGTAAATTGTTCCAACGCATGTAATATTGCATTAGTATGTGCAGCCAAAATTTTTTCTGCCGTCCATTCCTTTTCAAACTTTTGGACAATTTTTTCATAATCATTTTTAGAACATCTTGTATGTTCTGTATTTGGATAAATAAACCCAGCACCCTCGTTCAACGCCTGCAAACTATACTGCAAAGATTGATTGGCAAATTTACCATCACTGGCAAAAGAATCAAAAATACTTGTTAATGGCTCATATCCTTGCGAGTTTTTATGTTTATTTATCCCTAAAATGTTTTCCGCCTCATCGATCAAATTTTGAAAATTGTCATCCAAAAAGGACTTGTTGCCCAACTTGCACTGCTTTCCAGCTCTTTTATAAAGCAGATTAATTGCTACAACAAACATTGCTTTTACTATATTTTCAGAATCCATCTTTGCTCCTTTCTTTTTTATTTTATCATTTTAGTTTTTCCTTTGCAATACAACGAAAAACACATTTACGAACTTTAATCTTACGCTTATTTCATCGATTGCAAAATCAACGAAACACCTCCTTTTTTATGGTAACTTTATATTTTGAGCTAATTACATAATTCGTAATTTTTTCTTTTTTTAAATTACTAACTTTTTGAAATAAAATCTTTCTCTGTCAATAAT
>JAGHTS010000249.1 GCA_018065225.1 Candidatus Phascolarctobacterium caballi | reverse complement strand
AAATTATTATGCTCATCAACACGTATTTCCGAAAACTGATGACAGGCATCAAAAGTAAGTCCGTTCATAAATTTTAATATTGCAAGGATTCTTGGACTATTTACTTTACCCCCAATAAAAACATTTTCCTGATATTCATTAACTAATACAGGAGCATAACTGTCCGGCACACCCTTTGTTACGCTCATAATTATTCCTTCATAATCAACTTTTACATACGAGCCGTAATTATCACTTACATAAAGTGCCGGCGAACGCTCAATGACTGTAACATGCAAAACACCCGGCCATTCGTACCGGCATTTGCCGCTTATAAACCTAACATCATTTTTAATAGCTTTTTCTATCTTGGAAGTACTTAAGTTAATTATATTTATAGGTCTGCTACAATTTGACATCTGCAAAATTTCATCATTAGAAAGTTTTCTTGTGCCACTTACTTGTATACTGCCAAAAGCAAAATTTGGGTCATGTACATGATTCCATGCCTGCCACATTGTTCCTGCAATTAAAGAGAAAATAAAAAAATTACGCAAACGTCTCCAACGTCTGTGTTTGCGTCTTTTTTTCAATTCACTCCTAATTGTTTGGTTTAACACTTCTATTCCCCTTATTTTGCTCCCAACAAAATCATTTCACATAACTCAGCAAAGGATATACCCATTGCCGCTGCCATTTTTGGCACTAAGCTTGTACCTGTCATACCCGGTACTGTATTTGCCTCCAAGACATAGGGCTTATTTTTTTCATCTAACATCAAATCAATTCTTGCTACACCGCTAAGCCCCAAAACACAATAAGTGTCTTTTGCCAATTTTTGAACTTCCGCAGTCACTTCTTCAGGCAAAGGTGCCGGGCAATGGTAATCCGTTGCCCCCTTTGTATATTTACTGTAATAATCATACGCGCCTGTATGCGGGGCAATCCAGACAATTGGTAAAGCAATAATTTCTCCGTCTTTTTCCATAACACCGCAAGTCAGTTCTTTTCCCTTAATATATTCTTCAACCACAATATTATCGCAATAACCAAAACAATTCTTCACTGCATCTTTTACCAAATTTTTATCTTTAACAATTTCTACACCTATACTGCTTCCCTGACTTGCCGGCTTAATCACCAATGGAACTGTAAATTCCTGCTCTATAATTTTTACGATCTTATCCAAATCTTTATCAAAACGCTTATTAAAAATTTTGTATTGTGGTGTAGAAATTTTTTCCACACTCAAATATCTTTTAGTAGCGCTTTTGTCCATAGAAACAGCCGACGCCAATACACCACTTCCAGTATAAGGAATACCAACAGATTCCAAAATACTTTGAATCCTGCCATCTTCACCATACAGTCCGTGCAAAGCATTAAATACTATTTCAACATTATTCTCCTTTAAATCATACAACAATGATGATGGTTGTAGCTCCATTGGAATTACATTGTATCCTTTTTCTTTTAAGGCATTGTAAATTGCTGTACCAGTATTACGGCTAATTTCCGCCTCTTTTGACGGGCCTCCCATTAATACTGCAATTTTAGTTTTTTTATCCATTTTATTTCATCTCCTTTATTAAATGCTCTATTACCAAATCGGCACGTCCGGCACCAATACTCATAACCAAATCACCGGGACGAATAATATCTTTTAAGTATTGAAAAGCATCATCATAACTTGGGGTATATTTAACATTCATACCTGTTCCTTTTTTGATAGCATCAACAAGCACATCACTTGTCCCGCCCTCCAAGACATCTTCGCTGGCGGCATATACATCGGTTACCGCCAAAATATCACAATCATCAAATGCATGTATAAATTCCTGTAATAAAAGTTTTGTTCTCGTGTAACGGTGTGGTTGAAAACATACAACAATCCTTTTTGATCCTGTTTGTTTTGCAGCTTTCAAAACTGCTTTAATTTCTGTCGGATGGTGAGCATAATCATCTACAAACCATATATCATTTACTTTCGCTTTTGTTTCAAAACGGCGTTTTGCACCAGTAAACATCGCCAGCGCATCTAAAATTTTATTTCGTTCAATCCCCATAATTGTTGCAGTAACAAATGCTCCTATACTGTTTTGAACATTATGTATGCCCGGAACAATTAAATTAACCTCTGTCAAAAAATTATTGCCTACATACAAATCATACTTGGTTCCGTTTTTCTCATACCTTATATTTTTCGCTGTATAATCTCCATTATCAATACCATAAGTGACAACAGGAATACTAATTTCTTTAACAAGTTTGGATAATTTGGGATTATCTGCACATAATACTGCCATCCCTCCTGATTTAACATTATTTATATATTGCTTGAATGCCAAATAAATATTTTCAACATTGCCGTAATAATCCAAATGGTCATCTTCAATATTTGTCACCACAGCAATCCCCGGATTGAATTTCAAAAAAGAACCATCACTTTCATCAGCTTCCGCTATAACATACTTTCCTGTGCCGCTAATCGCATTACCTCCAAGTTGCTCCACATCTCCGCCTACCAATGCCGTAGCTCCTATATCAGCATGTTTTGCAATAAATGCAAGCATCGCTGTTGTCGTCGTTTTGCCATGCGCACCAGCTACAGTAACTCCTACACCATCGTTAATTATCCAACTTAACACATCACTGCGATGGAGTACAGGTATCTTTTTTTCTTTTGCCACAATAACTTCCGGGTTATTTTGCTTGATTGCCGAGCTTAATACCAAATAATCTGCATCAGCAACATTTTTAGCATCATGCCCAATCGTTATTTTTGCCCCCTCTTTAGTAAGACGTTCAACTATATTGCTATTATTTGAATCACTACCACTGACTTTAATTCCTTTTGATAAAAGCACACTGGCAATAGCACTCATACCTGCCCCACCAATACCTACAAAATGAGGTTTTTTAGAATTTAATGCCCATACACCTAAAGCTTGACGAGCGATATTTTCTCCTGCAATAGGTTTTCCCATTGACAATGCCGCCACACGCATATTTTGTAATTTTTCTGAATCATTTATTAAATTTTCTACTTCATCAAATAATTTTTTACTGTCAAGTTCTTTATCTAAAATAACTTTTGCTGCACCCTTATCTTCCAAAACCCGTGCATTAAACTCTTGATGATTGGCAGTTGCAAAAGGAAACGGAATCAAAATAGAAGGTATTCCTTTCGCAGTAATTTCCGCTAATCCAATCGCACCGGCCCGGCAAATTACCAAATCAGCAACAGACAATGCTGCCGGCATATTATGCAAATACGAAACAATATGGATATTATCTTTAACTCCCCCTCTTGCCCCTAAAGCTTTCATATGTTCAGTATAATTTGCTTCGCCTGTTGCGTGTAATACCTGCACATTATCCTTACCGCTTAATGCCAATTCAATATCAACCATTGCATTATTAATGCTTCTCGCACCACGACTACCACCAAAAACCAATATGGTTTTCATCCCATCATTAAGACGCAATTCTTCTATTCCTGACAAACGTGTATATTGTAAGATTTCTTTACGTATAGGGTTCCCACTATTTACAATTTGACTATGTGTTTTGAAATATTTTTTACCTTCTTCATATCCCAAAAAAATTTTATCCACATAATGTGCCAAAATTTTATTAGTTATCCCGGGCATTGCATTTTGTTCCTGAATACAAGTAGGTATACCTGCCTTAGCCGCTTGATAAACAATTGGTCCGCATACATAACCACCAGTACCAATAACTAAATCCGGCTTTTCAATTTTAATTAACTTTTTTGCTTGTTTCAATCCTTTATACAGCAAATACACACTATGTAAAGTATCAAAACTCAAACTGCGTTTAAAACCTGCAACCTCCACAAAACGCATCTCATAACCATAACGAGGTACAATATCTCTTTCCAATCCCGTTACTGTTCCAACAAAAATAATCTCTGCATCTGGTATTATATTTTTTATTTCATCTGCTATGGTAAGTGCCGGATAAATATGCCCGCCAGTACCACCACCACTAATTAAAATTTTCATAATGCGTTCACCAATTTTTTAAATTTTAAACCCCGTTCTTCATAATTGTTAAACATATCATAACTGCTGCAAGCAGGACTTAATAACACGATTTGTGGTTCCTTTGCCAATTTATGTGCCAACACAACCGCTTCCTCAAAACTACTTGCCAAATTAATATTTTTAACTCCCACTTTTTGGGCACATTCATTAAATCTGTTTTTTGCTTCACCTATTAAAATTAAAATATCTGCGTATTTTTTTACACACTCCATAAAATCACTTAATTCTGTCATTTTATCATGGCCGCCGGCAATCAAAACAATATGCCCTTGAGGAAAAGATTCCAATGCTTTTATCGCACTGTCAGTATTAGTTGCTTTTGAATCATTGTAATATTTTACCCCATTGATAGTTCTGACATATTCCAATCTGTGTTCAACAGGTTGGAAATTTTTTATAACCGTCGCAATATTTTCAACTTTACAACCTGCCAAATACCCCACAGCTATAGCCGCCAAAACATTTTCAATATTATGCAGTCCAAAAAGTTTTATTTCATCAACATTACATACAACATTTTCTTTTCCATGCCAACGAAAAAAAAATTTTTTGTCTTTTATAAAAACCCCTTCAGGAAGTTCCTGTTGCCTGCTGAAATAACATATTTGAGATTTCAAATCCATAGCCCAATAACGGACAATTTTATCATCATAATTTAATACAGCAAATTGTTTCGCTGATTGCCCCAAACAGATTTTTTTCTTTGCAGCATAATACGCATCTAATGTATGATGTCTTTCCAAATGGTCAGGTGTAAGATTTAAAACACAAGATATCTGTGGAGCAAACTTTTTCACCGTTTCCAATTGAAAGCTTGATAATTCAGCTGCAACCCAAGAATTTGACGGCATTCCATCCAACTCTTTAGTTAAACTTAAGCCAATATTTCCGGCAACTTTTGTAGGTACCCCTAATGTTTTAAACATTTCTCCAACTAAAGTCGTTGTCGTTGTTTTCCCATTAGTTCCCGTTATTCCTGCAATTTTACCTTTATAATTATTAAATGCAATTTCTATTTCAGGCAAAACTTCTAATCCTGCTTGTTTTGCTTTTATAATTTCTGCTTTTTCAGGACTTACTCCCGGCGACAAAACCAATAATTTGGCATCAGCAAGCAAATCATCAAACCCGCCGTCTGCATCAGTATATATAAGTACATCTTCACCATATTTTTTTAAAATTTCTGCCGCACCTTGTCCACTAATGCCGGCTCCATATACAATAACTTTTTTCATATTACAAATTTCATTACCCACAAACCAAAACTAATTGCACAAAACAAACAGGAAACTATCGTAAAAACAATTACAGTTTTTGATTCGCTCCATCCTCCCAATTCATAATGATGATGCAAAGGTGCCATACGGAAAATCCGCTTACCATTTCTTAATTTATATGATGCCACCTGTAGAATTACACTTAATGCCTCAGCCACATAAATACCACCCAAAATAACCAAAAGGATTTCACACTTCAACAACAACGCCATTCCTGCAACAGTCCCACCTAAAGCTAACGACCCCGTATCTCCCATAAAAATTTTTGCCGGATGACGATTATAAATCAAGAATCCAAATAAAGCACCGATTACTGCCGCTGCAAGTACTTCCAATTCTGTAAATCCTAAAGTAAATGCAAAAAATCCTAATGTAAATACAACAGGAATCGTAACACAACTTACTAACCCATCTAATCCATCTGTCAAATTAACCGCATTAGTTGTACCCAACAAAATTAAAAACACTAACACATAGTAACCATAACCCCAATCCCAATACCAATTAAATCCCGGTATCCATAAAGTCGTAGAAAAACTATGTGTTTCAGCATACCAAACAAAACCAATTGCCAAAATAAACTGCAATATCAATTTTTGCCATGCTTTTAATCCCAAATTTTGGTGTTTGATAATTTTAATAAAATCGTCAAGAAATCCTATAACTCCATATCCTATAATCAAAACCAACGCAACCTGTACTGCCGGTGTAAATTCACACCAAAACCAACAAGCTACAGATACGCCCAATAAAATCAATATCCCGCCCATTGTTGGCGTGCCTGCTTTTTTTAAATGTTCCTTTGGCCCACAAGTGCGAATATTCTGTCCAAATTTAAATTTATGTAAAACCGGAATTATTAACGGACTAATTAACGCAGTAACTACAAATGCCGTCAAACAACTCCAAAAAAATTCCTTATCCAAAATAATCTAAAACTTTCCCCACTTCCATAGAATGACTACCTTTTAACAAGACAATATCTCCCTCCCGAACAACATGTTCAAGGCAATTAACAACATCATATAAATTTTTACAATATTGGGAACATACTCCATTTTTCTTGGCTTCAAAATATGTATCTGCAACTTCATTACCATAAACAAATAAATAATCTATTTCATTTTCCGCACACCACAAGCCAACTTTTTTATGTGCTTCCCTGCTTACATTTCCCAATTCAAGCATATCTGACAAAACTGCAATACTGCGGGCATGCTTTTCCTTGTCAATGCCATCTTTAACTAATTTTAGTGTTTTTATAGCCCCCTGCATACTGGCAGGGCTGGCATTATACGAATCATCAATAAATACAATTCCTGCTTTATTTACAACCTGTAACCGTTTGTTTGTCAGTTCAACTTTTGCCAATGCCTTAACACAATCATTAATATCCACATCATAGCATCTTGCAACTGTTATGGCGCAAAGTGCATTATAGACATTATGCAATCCCAAAACCGGCATACTAACATTAACAGAACGTCCCGTACATTTCTCTACACAATGAAAACTTGTCCCATCAATGTTCATTGCAATATCAGTTGCATAATAATCATTTTCCTTGTTCATTCCAAAATAAAAAACTTGTGCAACAGTATTTTCTGCCGCTTTACGTACATATTCATTATCCCCGTTCAAAATTGCAAAACCATCTGTCGGCAACTGTTCAGTAATTTCCGCTTTTGCCTTTGCAATATTATCAATACTTCCAAGTAATTCCATATGTGTTTCCGTTACAGAAGTAATTATCCCCGTTTCAGGTACGGCAATATCACATAAGGCACGAATTTGATTTAATCCTCTCATTCCCATTTCCAAAACCGCAAATTGCGTATCTTGTTTTATGTTAAAAATAGTTTGAGGCAAACCGATTTCATTATTAAAACTTGCCTCTGTTTTAACCACCGTATATTTTTCTGCAAGACATGCACTAACCATATCTTTTGTTGATGTTTTGCCATTGGAACCTGTAATTGCCAATACATGCAAATGCTTCATATTTTTGCGATATGCTTTGGCAATTTCCTGATACGCTTTTAATGTATCATTCACCAAAAATTTCACAATACCGTTTGGCACATCTATATCTTCTGAAACTACAACTCCTGCTACCCCTGCTTCAACAGCATTTTTTACAAAATCATGTCCATTAAATCTTTCACCAATCAATGCGACAAAAAGTTCTCCACCTTTAATGTTACGTGAATCCGTAACAATTGTTGTAAATTCAACATCAATACCACTATGTAAAATATTTAATGCACGTGCAACTTCAATCGCTCTCATTTTTTACTCCAATATTCTTTTACAACTTCACAATCATCAAAATGAATTGTTTTATCTTTTAAAATTTGATAATTTTCATGACCTTTTCCTGCTATCAGTACCACATCACCGCTCTCAGCTTTCCCCATTGCAAAACAAATAGCTTCTTTACGGTCAACAAATCTGTAAATCTCTTTTTCTTTAACATCCTGAAATGCTACACAAATTTGATCTAAAATTGTTTCGGGATTTTCACTGCGTGGATTATCACTGGTAACAACAATTTTATCCGCCAACTCTAATGCTATTTTTCCCATAATTGGTCTTTTGGTATTGTCACGGTCACCGCCACAACCAAAAACCACCCATAAATTTTTTTCTGTAATTTTCCTTGCTGTACGTAAAACATTTTCCAGTCCATCAGGTGTGTGGCCATAATCAACTATAACCGTAAAATTTTGTCCCGCTTCTACAAGTTGAAACCTTCCCTGTACCCCTTTAAACTCATTTAACACCTTTTCAATTACACTTACAGAAACACCCTCCACAAGCAATACGGCTACTGCACCCATTAAATTGTAAACATTAAATAAACCCGTAATATGTGTATGTATCCTAATATTTCCGCCCGGAGTTGCCAACTCCAAATTCATACCCTTTGCCTCAATGTTCACGCAAATTGGATAAATGTCATTATTTTTTTCTTTTCCATACGTTAATATATTAACTTTTGTCCGTTTCTCAATTACCTTGCTTGATTCATCATCTGCATTAAAAATCGCCGCCTTATTACTTTTCTTTCCATCTGCCAAATGCTCAAACAACAATGATTTTGCATCCCGATATGCTTCCATTGTTTTATGAAAATCCAAATGGTCCTGCGTAATATTAGTCAAAACACCACAATCAAATTCTATTCCTGCCACACGTTTTAAGACCAAAGCATGACTGGAAACTTCCATTACACAATAATCACATCCTGCCTGAACCATATGGTACAATGTCTTTTGCAAATCCACCACATCGGGGGTTGTATTATGACTTGTCTCCACTGTATCATTAATGACAATATTTATTGTTCCAATAAGCCCGACACCATATCCGGCTTCACGCAAAACATTATAGATAATATTTGTCGTAGTTGTTTTGCCATTTGTACCAGTAACTCCAATCATCCTTAATTTTTTGCCGGGATAATCAAAAAAATAAGGTGTAATAATTTCCATTGCTTCCCTTGTATCAGGTACAACAATCACACCAATGCCATTTGGCAAATCATCAGGTAAAGTATCAACCAAAATTGCAGTAGCCCCACTTTGAATTGCTTTGCCAACATAAGTATGCCCATCAACTGTAGTACCACGCAACGCTATAAATAAACTACCATTAACAACTTTTCTGCTGTCAGCAGTAATATCTGTTACAACTACATTTTCATCACCATATATTTTTTTGTTTACCAATAATTCTGCTAATTCATTAAAATGCTTTTCCATAATTTACTCCAAAATGTCCAAAAGGCAGCCGTAAGGCTGCCTTTTATCTTTTAAGCATAGCATATATACTGCTATTTTCTTCTTCCACAGCCTTTCCGTAAATCTCTCCAATAGTCCTTGATTTGCTGGCTCGTACATAAATGTTTTCACGTGCAACAACCATACCAAGATCTTTCATGGCAATATCCCTAATACGTTCAGGCCCTTTAAGTTCTTCAACTGCTATTCTCAACTCATTATTGTACCCTATTAACTCTCTTTCAGTCCGTTGTAATTCAACCAAATTACTTTGAACGTTCATTATCATATGATTAATAATTACACACCCCAAATTTGCCAAAATCATAATCATAATCATAGCAAAAGCATGTGTTTTCAACATAATTGTCTTTTGTGAAAATGGGGCATTGTCAGATTTTACACCAACAACTTCATCCTTAACCAATGTATTCTGTGGTTTTTTAAATGAAAAAGCATCACTAAACCTTCTACGATTTCTTTTAGGAACTGTTTGAGTTTCTTTAACTGCTATTTTGGGAGTTTCTTCTGCTTCATCAACACCATCCCAAATATTTAACGCCAAACTTCCATAACTGTAATTACGATTTAAAGATTCATATTCAATTTTTCTTTTTCTCAGCATAATCTCAAATCCCCTTTAAATTTTTACAGCGTATCTCAACCTTGCACTACGTGCCCGTGAATTTTTAGTGATTTCTTCCACCGACGGTTTAACACTTCCAACTTTTTGTAACACAGGTTTCTTCCCGCAAACACAAGGCAAGTGCGGCGGACATATACATCCTTTTTGCAACTCCGCAAAAACCTGCTTAACAATCCTGTCTTCCAACGAATGAAAAGTAATAACCCCAATTCTACCATTGCTTTCCAACCGTTCAATCCCCTGCCGCATTGTCTGTTCCAAAATGTTTAGCTCATTGTTAACTTCAATACGAATTGCCTGAAAAGTCCGTTTTGCAGGATGCGCCCCCTCTTGACGTGCGCCTTTAGGAATTGCTTTTTTTATAACCTCAACTAATTCACCTGTTGTTGCTAACTGTTTCTCTTTTCTCGCCTGAACAATAAACTTGGCAATTCTTTTTGCCCATCGTTCCTCACCATATTTCCAAATCAGTTTTGCCAATATTTCTTCGCTGTATGTATTTACAACCATTTTGGCATCAATGCCTATTTCCTGATTCATCCGCATATCCAAAGGCCCGTTATGCATATAACTAAACCCGCGTTCCGCACAATCAAGCTGATAACTGGATACGCCTAAATCAAAAAAAATCCCATCAACCTTCTCAATACCTTTTTTATCTAAAACATCAGTCAAATCTTTAAAATTTGCCTGTTCAATCTCTATCTTACACTTAAATTTATTCAACAAACGTTGTTTGGAAATCTCAATTGCATCTTTGTCCCTGTCAATGCCAATCAAAGTCCCGTCTTTATCCAAACATTCAGCAAAAGCACAACTATGACCCGCTCCACCCAATGTACAATCCAAATAAATACCTTTGGCATCCCTAATCAGAAAATCAACACTTTCCTGTAACAAGATGCTGATGTGCTGAAACTCCATCAAATTAAATCCCGAAATCACTCATCTGTTCTGCCAAAGCATCAATACCATTATCCATAATCTGCTGCTGTTTTTTCTTCCATTCATCTGCATTCCAAATTTCTGCATGTGTGCCTGCTCCGGCAATAACTATATCTTTATCAAGTTTTGCAAACTCTCTTAAAGTCGTTGGCAGAAGCACGCGGCCTTGCTTATCGTAATTATTATCTGTAGCACCGCTAACAATAAATCTTACAAAATCACGGGCACTACGATTACTCATAGGTAAAGCAGCGAGCTTCTCTTCCAGGATGTGCCACTGTTCTATATCATACATATATAAACAGCCATCCAGCCCTTTAGTGATAATAAAACCGTCGTGCAAGGCATCACGAAGTTTTGTCGGCATAATAAAGCGACCCTTGTCGTCAACTGTATGTGCATATTCACCTAACAACATAGAATCACCTCCACTTTGCTCTACTTATCACCATTTTGTTACATTATAC
>JAGHTS010000236.1 GCA_018065225.1 Candidatus Phascolarctobacterium caballi | reverse complement strand
ACAGTCAAACAGATGCGTACCTATACCATTCATAATGTGGATGAAGAAGCCATTGCCAAGCAGTTAAAAGTGTTTGTGGAAGACGAAGAAGATGTGGTAGTCAACAAAGAATTGCATACAGTCGCCGTACTTGGTTCCAACGGTGTCTTGAACCGTATTGAGCAGGAAATAGAGCGGTTGGACAAACCCGTTAATCAGGTAATGATTAGGGCAGCCATTATTGAATTGAACAATACCAAAAGTAAAAATACAGGTGTGAACTGGTCACGCAAAAATAATTCAGATTACAGCGGGATGCATGCCAATGGCAACTGGACTGATGGAGTTGGTTTCTTTGAACGGAACAGTTTTAAGTTCCAAATCAGCGCCACTCTTGAAGACACCATCAGCCGTGGCAGAATATTGGCACGCCCGTCCATCGCTACTGCGGACGGCAATACAGCATCTATTTTGATGGGTGACAAAGTACCTGTCTTTACATCCACCAGCACCAGTGAAAATGCAGATGCTACTGTAAGTGTTGAATATAAGGATGTAGGTGTTTCTTTGGAAGTCACCCCCCGTATCAATGATGTGGAAAACGGCTTGGTGACAATGTCGGTCAAACCCAGTGTGTCAGTTATTACTGCGTGGGTGGAAAGCGGGAACAATAAGGCACCGCAGATTTCCGAGCGTAGCGCCCAAACAATGGTCAGAGTAAAAAGCGGGGAAACCATTTTGATTGGTGGTTTGTTAAGGGATGAGGAAGTGCGTACCTTAAAGCGTATTCCTTTGTTAAGCAAGATTCCTATTTTGGGTGCATTGTTCCGCAACCGTGAGAAAAAGAATGTTAATACAGAAATTGTGATTGCCATTACCCCCATGATTATTCGTGACGAAAATGGCAGACCGGTGGTGGAAGAACAGCATATTACCGCACCACTGAAAAAAGAAGTGCAAGTATTTAATGTTGAAGAAAACGAGTTAAATGACGGCAATAAAGTTAAAGGTATAGATAGGGCGGCTGTAAAACGTGATAAGGTCAACCGTACTGATTATCATACCAAACCCTTTACACCCGAAAAAATGGGTAAAATAACCAACCGCAAAGTTACGGAAGAATGGGCTAAGGACGAAAGAAAAGCCGAAATAGACCGTCAAAAAGTTTATGACGAGTGGCTGAAAGAGGACGAAAAGGCAGAAAAAGAAAGACAAAAAGAGTTAGCCAAAACTACGCAACAGCAGGAAAATGAAGATGTGCAACAATCAGAACCGGTGCAGGAATTGCCTGCCCCTGTTGAACAAATGCAGGAACCTCCACAGGAAAATATAAACGAACAGGCAGAACCTGTTGCAGAACAACAGACAGAACAGCCGGTACAGGAACAACAGGAATCTGTTCCCCAAAAAGAAGAGAAACAACCAGTACCGCGTGATGAAGTGCCTGATGGCAGGATAACCTTTATTGGCGGGGCTGTAGGTGAAAACAAACAGGCGGCAAAGAAAGCGGCAAAAGCACGGGAAAAGGCAGAAAAAGCCAGACAGAAAGCGGAAAAAGAAGCCGCCAAAGAATATGAAAAAGAGCAAAATAACCGCAAAGTATCAGGCAAAAGCGGTAAAATACTTAACGATGCAGTAGAAGTAAGAGTAAATACCAATAGGGGCAGACGTTGGTAAGGCAGGAAGCAGATGGAAGTTTTAGACAAAAATCTTAACAGGATGCCCATTGCCCCCGAAGTTTTGGCAATGGTACCCATTGAGATTGTCAGAAGTAAATATGTATTACCTATGGACTTCAATACCCAAACGGGTGTGTTGTCTTTGGCGACTTGCCGTGTCAAAGATGTTGTCAAAGATTTCAGTTTGTTGCAACGCCGTTTGAAAATGAAGCATCCTGAAATTCAAAGTTTGCAGATTTATCAGGTTGATTTCAAAAATTTTCAGGACGGCTATGGTGAGCATTTTAACGAGCATATCTCGGGCAATATGAATGATTTGCAGTTGGACGAAAACGAGCGGGAAAAGCTAATTAACGAACAAACCCGTAAGGCGGATGAAATCCTTGATCAGGCAATAGAACTGCACGCGAGCGATATTCACATTACACCAATGCCCAACGGTACATCCATTGAATACCGTGTGGACGGCAAATTGGTGGAAGCGGATATTAATCTGACCATTGAAGACGAAATAATGATTTGTAACATATATAAGCGTACTGCCCAACTGGAGCCGGTCAACCTTGTACCGCAGGACGGACGTTTTTCTTATCGTGGCAAAGATATCCGTTTTTCATCCTCACCCTATGGCAGCAGCGGTATGCGTAACAAAGTGGTTATGCGTATTATCGGCGGTGCCGAAAAGATACCCACTATTGACAAACTGGGTTTTGGTGAGGAAGAAACCGAACAGTTGCGGCGGCTGATTTCCAAACCCAACGGTATTATTTTGGTTTGTGGGCCTACGGGTGAAGGCAAATCTACCACCCTTTATTCCATGTTAAATGAATTGAATAAAAGCGGGGAAAACATTATTTTCACTTTGGAAGACCCCATTGAAAAATACATTGACGGCATTGCCCAATGCCAAGTCCGTTATGCGGAAAACGAGGCAACCCGTCTGACCTTTGAAAAAGGTTTGAAAAGTGCTTTGCGTCAAGACCCTGATGTTATTCAGGTGGGCGAAATCCGTGACGGTGAAACCGCCATTACCAGTGTGCAGGCATCCCAAACAGGACACCTTATCCTGTCCACACTGCACGTGCGTAACAGTATTTCCGTGTTCCGCCGGCTCAAAGATATGGGGGCCTCCGTCAATTCCTTTTCGGAGCAGATTGTCGGCGTATGCTCCCAGCGTCTGTTGGGGTTGAACTGCCCCCATTGCAAAGAGAGGGTTATTTCCCCGTTGAACAAGCGTTTGCGTCCCCAAGATTTGGAATTTTTGGAAGACGGCAAATATTCGTACCAGTCCAAAGGTTGTACACAATGCCATAACACTGGTATAATAGGAAGACGGCCTGTTATAGAAATTATAGAATTTAATAATACTTTGCGTGACTTTTTCTGCGAGCAACATGGCTTGGTAGAAATAGAAGCATTTTTAAGGAAAACCGTCAACTTCAAATCTTTGTATGACAAAGGTTTGAAATTGGTGCAGAAAGGTGATGTGTCCTTAAAAGAATTGTTAAGCGTCACCGAGCCGGATGAAGATATTGAGGGACAACAGTAATGAATTGGTTTAAACGTTTTGATTTGTGGTGGCATCGCCCCAAACTGGCAGATTTCTATTTTCTGTTTACTCAAATGTATTTGTTGTTGAATTCCGGCAGACCCTTGCAGGATGCCATGGCAAGTATTGCCGGGGTTATAGAAAATGAACCGTTAAAACTTGCTTTAAACAATATTGTGCGTAAACTGCAAAGCGGTATGAATGCCGCAGTAGCCATCAATGCGGAAAAAATTTTCCCGCAGGTGGTTGCCCCCACAGTGGAGGCAGGGGACAAGGCAGGTCAGTTAAGTGCATCCTTTTTCCGTTTGGGTGAATTGATGTGGTTGCAGCACAACCTTTATTCCAAAGTCGCCAATGCCCTGTTTGTACCAAAACTTGGCGGTGTGCTGATGGTTATCATTGTGGTGGGTTATGTCAAGTTTGCCATTCCCGAATACATCAAAATGTATAAGGAAAACGGTATGGAAATCCCCGGTATTATAGAAAGTGTCAGCGGTTCCGTCAATCTTGTAGTTGATTATTGGTATGTTACCGCAGTTGTGCTATACTTTTTATGGCAGGGATTTAAAAAATTTTATAATTCTCACAAACACTTTTTTGACCGTATCAAATTGCATACACCAATTTATAAGCAGTTGCATTTCACTTTTTTGCAGCATCAGTTGGTTTCCACTTTGGGACTGATGATGGCAAGCGGGCTGAATATGCCCGATTCTTTGGTGCAGGCAACCAAAGTTGTGGACAATTCCCTGATGAGCAGTGCCTTGGTGAATGTGCGGGCGGATATCTTAAAAGGTAATGCCCTGTCCTTGGCATTAAAGCGGAATAACAAAGATAAAGTGTTTGATTCCGTATTGTTGTTGGTGTTGGACAGCGGCGAGAAAACCAACCGTATGCGTGAGGCGTTGGACAATGCCAAAGATTATTACGAGCGTATCTTGGCAAGTGTGGTGGAACCCTTGTCCACCAAGATTACCTTTGTGGTAATGGTACCTATGGGGTTGATGATAGTGGCAATTTATGCTTTCACTATGATACCCATGTTAAGTTATATGAATAATGTGTCAGGTTAAAATGCAGAAAAGAAAAGGTTTTACTTTAACAGAAGTTATAGTGGCGTTGGGTGTAATCATTGCTTTGGCAAGCGGGGCAACTGTGGCAACATCCCATTTGTTTAAGTTGAACAAGCACAGTGCCGCCATGAGTGGTGCCGCCACCATTGCTGTTGCAATCAGCCAATATATGACAGAAATGGAAGCATATCCTGATTCCCTTAGCGTTTTAATTAGTAAAAGCGGCAGCAAAGGGCCTTGGCTTAATGCTGAGGCATTGAAAGACCCATGGAATCAAGATTATGTTTATAGTAAAAACGAAACTGATGGCAAATTTGCGGTTTGGTCCAAAGGACCTGATAAAACCAGCAATTCCAGTTTAGGAAACAGTAAATGTTCCGGTGATGATATCGGGGTATATTCCCGTTAATCATAAAAAATTTTAACTAATCTTTTAGGAGGAAAAAAAGATGAAAAGTTTGATGTTGAAAAAATTGGCAGGCAATAAGCGTAAGGGCTTCAGCTTGGCAGAAATCCTTGTTGCTTTGACCATTATTGTGGCATTGTCCACCGCGGCATTTTTCGGTTTGAACCATGTTCAGAACACCCGTAAGATTGCTCAATGTAACCAAGATTTGGATGCTATCGCAATGGCAATTACCACTTATGAAGCATTGCATAAGGATGGTACAACACCCACAATGGCACAATTAACAGGCACATTGACTGCGGCAAATGCTATCGATAACCAAGATCATAAGAATATTTTGAAAGTTAGTAGTGTTGATGATGGTGGTAATCCTAAAAATCCTTGGGGGAAGGCATATAGCATTGATAGTACTAATCGTGAAATTACTACAGAAGACGATAAGTCCAATACGTATAAAAAAGGATTTTAATTTAGTTTTGCTATTGCAATGTACCCTAAATACGAAACAGTCGTTTTAGGATTAATCTTGCTTTTTGTCGTCATTATTGCTTGGCAAGATTGGCGGCAGGGGGAATTTTGGGATTGGCAAATCTGTTGTTTGGCAATTCCCGTCTGTGTTTTAAGTTATTGGCGGCAGGGACTTGCCCCCCTTTTGTGGGGCGGGTCTTTGGCGTTAATGCTTAACTTGATAATCTATTTTA
>JAGHTS010000197.1 GCA_018065225.1 Candidatus Phascolarctobacterium caballi | reverse complement strand
CTTTGTCCAAAACATTGCGGTTTGAATTGAAGCCGATTGGCAAAACTGCAGAAATGATTAAAGCAAACGGCTTTTTGGAACACGATACCAAAAGGGCGGATAACTATGTTTTGGCTAAACAACTTTTGGATGATTATTACCGCTATTACATTGAAGAAACCCTTAAAGGGAAAGAATTGGATGCTGATTTGGTTGCAAAGGCATATTCTGCTTATGTTAAAGGCGATACTAAAGAATGTGAAAAAATTAATAAGGAACTGCGTGAACGAGTTTCAAAAATTTTTGTTGATAAAGATAAGTATGGATTAGAGAAATATAAAGAATTATTCAGTGTTAAGCAAAATAGGAAAACGAATAGAACAGAAGGCATTTTGCTTTCTTGGGTTAGAAATAATGACAAATATTCGCAAGCTGATAAAGAAAAGTATGAAGAACTTATTGTGTATTTTAATAAGTTTACAACATATTTTAAAGGTTTTAAGCAAAACAGGGATAATATGTTTTCTGCAGAAGCTGAAGTAACTGCTATTGCTAATCGTATTGTAAATGAAAATATGTATCGTTTTTTTGATAATGTGAAAAATTTTGAAAATATAAAAGAGCATTATCCCGATTTATACAAAGAATTTGTCCAAGTGGAGCAATATTTTGTTCCGTCAGCATTTGGCAAGATTTTAAGCCAAAGTGCCATAGACAATTATAATCAGGGGGTTATTGGCAGATTTGAAAATGATTTAGATGCTGAAGGCGTGAATCAAGTTATTAATGAATATCGTCAAAATTGCCTGAAAGATGGTAAAGAAGTAAAAAAGTTGCCAACTATGATTACATTGTATAAACAGATATTGAGTGAAGATAAAAGTGAAAATATTTCAGAAAAAGAAAATATTGATACGGATGAGAAAGCAATAAATTTGGTAAAGGAAAGTTATAAAATTCTTACCGAAAATGTAAAAGAAATAAAAAAATTAATTGATTATTCAATTACAGAAGAAACATTAGACACGATTTATATTAAAAAGATAGAAATTAGTACAGTGTCTAACGCTATTTTTGGTAATAGGGAGATAATTAAGGATGCTTTAAATTATAAAAAAGAAAAATACAAAGAAGTTGTTTGCGTAAAAACTATTTCTGATGCTATTAAAGAATATAAACAAGTGTATGACGGGGAAATTTTTGATTGGAAAGATAAAAATATAGATGACTTGTTTGTTAAATATTTTTCTTCTTTTTATACAGGTTATGTAACTAAATCAAAAAATACTAAAAAACAGAAAGATGAAATAGTAAATATAATTGAATATGTTGATAACATAAAAAAAGAGTTGGACACTATTGTTAGTAATGACGTTAGAGATTATAAGAATATACTTGACAAAATGAACGCCATTGTGCGTTTTTATAAAATGTTTTATTTGTATGACGGCATGAAGAAATTGGATATACGGGGTAAGAATGAATATTTTTATAATCATTTTGAGTTGATGTACTTTGACATTAGAGAAATTAATAAAAAATATAATGAAATTAGAAACTATGCTACAAAAATAACGCAACCAAATAATGGAGAAAAACTAAAATTTACTTTTGATGCTTCTACCTTGCTTGATGGCTGGGATAAAAACAAGGAAAAAGATAATTTATCTATACTACTTGTCAAAAATGGCAAGTACTATTTAGGTGTAATGGATAACGAAAACAAGAAATGTTTTGATTTTGAAAATGAAGATGTGGCGAAAAAAGCAGGACAAGTAGGGGAAAAATATCAAAAAATGGAATATAAACAAATTGATTGGAATGGATTTTTTACTCGTTGTAGTGGAACAGCAAAAAAATTAGGATGGAATTGTCCAGAAGAATGTAAAGATAAAAATGGCAAACTTATTCAATCAGATGCCGAAGCAGAAAGCAATTTGGTAAAGATTATTGATTGTTACAAAGATTTTTTAAATATTTATGAAAAGGATGGTTTCAAATATAGAGATTATGGTTTTAAATTTTTACCATCTAATCAATATAGAAAATTAAGTGAATTTCGTGCTGATGCAACAAGACAAAGTTATAAAATTGTATTTAGAGATGTGTCTGCAAAATATATTGATGAACTCGTAGAGCAGGGAAAACTGTATTTATTCCAGATTTACAACAAGGATTTTTCGGACAACAAAAAACAAAAGGGAACAGATAATCTGCATACTTTGTATTGGAAAGCGTTGTTCAGTCCTGAAAATATGAATAAGACAGATGGGGCAATTATCAAATTGAATGGTAAAGCGGAAATCTTTTATCGTTTTAAGGCAGATGGTATTCCTGTAATTCATAAAAAAGGTAGTATTTTATTAAATAAAATTTCTAAATATGGCGAAACAATACCTTCAAAGATCTATAAGAGAATTTTTGATTGCTTGAATGGGAGAATAGAAAAGCAAGACCTTAATGAAGAAGAAAGAAAATGGTATGATAAAGCGGTATGGAAAGAAGCAAAATACGATATTGTAAAAGATAAGAGGTATTATGGCGATGATGGGAAGTATTTTTTCCATTGTCCAATAACAATTAATTTTCGGTGTAAAGAAAAGGTTAATGGCAATACATTTAATCAAGAAATAAATCAATTTGTTGCAAATAATCCCGATATTCACATTATTGGTATAGATCGGGGTGAAAGGCATTTGCTTTATTACACCGTAATTGATCAACAGGGAAATATTATAGAGCAGGACAGTTTGAATAATATTTCTTCTGATTATGTAGCAAATAATAAACTGGTACCTCATAAAGTTAATTATCATGACCTTTTGGATAAAAGAGAGCAGGAAAGGGCGGATGCCCGTCTTGCTTGGACGGCGATTGAAAACATAAAGGAAATTAAGTCAGGTTATCTGTCGCAGGTGGTACACAAACTGGCATTGCTGGTAGAAAAATATAATGCAGTAATTGTTTTGGAAAACCTTAATGTGGGCTTTAAGCGGGGCAGGTTTAAGGTGGAAAAGCAAGTGTACCAAAACTTTGAAAAAGCACTTATCCAAAAGTTTAATTATTTGGTGTTCAAAAACCGCAGTTATGCAGAAAACGGTTCTTTTGCCAATGGTTATCAGTTGACTGCTCCATTTACAAGTTTTAAAGACATATACAGGCAGACGGGAATTTTGTATTATGTTGACCCGTCCTACACATCACATATTTGTCCCAAAACAGGATTTGTAAATTACATCAATAGTTATTTGAAATATACCAATGTGGAAACAGCCAAACTTACTTTGGCAAAATTTGACGGTTTCAAGTTTAATAATGCAAAAGGATATTTTGAGTTTGTTATTGACTACGATAAATTTATAAAGAGTACCGGTTCTTTGGGGAAATAGACAATCTGTACGGTGGGGCAGGAAAGGTATAGTTATGACTTAAAAAATCAAACGACAACAAAATATGATGTAACAAAGGAATTGCAAAATTTGTTGGCAAAATATAATGTTGCTTATGAGGACGGCAAAGATTTGCTGGGCAAGATTAAGGATATTGACGAAAAAGGTTTTTATTCAGCACTTTTATATTGGTTGCGGTTGACAATGCAGTTGCGTTATACGGTCAAAGGCACGGGGGATGAGGATGATTATATTTTGTCGCCTGTGGCGGACAAAAATGGTAATTTTTATGACAGCCGCAAAGCAAAGGACAACGAGCCGAAAAATGCGGATGCCAACGGGGCATATCATATTGCACTGAAAGGGTTGCAGACCATTAAGGGTATTAACAACGGCAAATTGGCAGAAATTAAAAAAGGCGAGGGGACAGCAACTTGGTTTAAGTTTGCGAGAGAAAGAAACAGTTAATGGATGATGATGCCATTTTAATCACTCAACTTAATGATTTTATCTTTTGCCCGGCATCTATTTATTTTCATCAATTATATGGCGGTATGGACAATATGTTATTTCAGGATAAATCGCAAATTGACGGCAAAAATGCACATAAGGCGGTTGAAAATGGTGTTTACAGTTCCCGAAAAAATATTTTGCAGGGGATAAGTGTTTATTCTGAAAAGTATAATTTGATGGGAAAAATAGATTTGTATGATGGAGATAAGGCAGAACTAATTGAGCGAAAAAAGAAAATAAAAACAATTTATGACGGATATGTTTTTCAGATTTATGCCCAGTTTTTTGCTTTGATTGACATGGGTTATAAAGTGGATAAATTGTTCTTGTACAGTATGGATGATAATAAAAAATATGAAATACCTTTACCGTGTGATAATTTGCCAATGTTTCATAAGTTTGAACAAACAATAATGGATATGCGTAATTTTAAGTTGGATAATTTTGTGCAAACTAATATACAAAAATGTGAGCATTGTATTTATGCTCCAGCGTGTGACAGGGTACAAAATGATATCGGTCAAAGATATTGAGAAAAAACAAATAATATTTGTGTTTCTTAATTATGGTGAAAAAATATCTTTTAGTAATGACAATATTGTGATTAAAGATGATGCTGGGAAAATTAAGCATCAGTCCACCTGTTACCGTCTGTTTATTTTGTTTGTGGTTGGACATTTAACAGTTACAACAGGGCTTATTCAACGGTCACATAAATTTGGGTTTGTTATTTATTTTATGACCCCAACATTGCGTATTTATGATGTACTGGGAATACATAACAAAGGCAATGTTCTTTTACGTAAACATCAGTATGAATATAATGATATAGAAATTGCAAAATGGATTTTGTCTAATAAAATTGCCAATCAAAGAACTTTGTTAAATTCATTAAGAAACAAAAATTATTTTCAGGAAAATGCGGTAAAAAAACTTGATTGTTATATTGATGATGTTCAAAAATATAGTGGTAATTTAAGCAGTTTGTTGGGATATGAGGGTAGTGCCGCCCGTGTGTTTTTCGGTAATTATTTTGACAAAGTAAACTGGCAAGGAAGAAAGCCGCGTATAAAATCAGATTTTGTTAACAGTACTTTGGATATTGGTTATACAATTTTATTTAATATTGTTGATGCCATGCTTAATGTTTTTGGCTTTGACAATTATTGCGGAGTTTTGCACAGACAGTTTTACATGCGTAAATCATTGACATGTGATTTGGTGGAACCATTTAGATGTCTGATTGACAAGCAGGTTAGGAAAGCAATAAATTTGGGACAAATTAAGCAGGATGATTTTACTGTCGTTCAAAATCAATATCTTTTAAAATGGGACAATAATTCGTTATATGTGCGTTTGCTTATAAAACCAATAATGGATAACAAAATGGAAATTTTTAGATTTGTTCAGGAATATTACAGGGCATTTATGAAGCAAAAGCCAATAGAACAATACCCTATTTTTAAAATTGAGGATGCAGAATGATTATTTTAAGTTATGATATTGCCGATAATAAATTACGCAGTCGGTTTAACAAATATATTTGTAAATTTGGTTATCGGTTGCAATATTCTGTATACGAAATTGAAAATTCAAAACATATTTTGAATAATATTATGATTGAATTGGAAAACACTTTTGCCAAACAATTTACGCAAAGTGACAGTGTTATGATTTTTAATATGTCTGAAACATGTGAAATTAAAAGATTTGGATACGCAAAGAATGATGAAAGTGATATAATAATTGTATAAAAATTGGGATTTTTGCAAAACAATAATCTTAATTTTTAGAAATATGGAGTATTAAATGAATATGTTTAATGGTAATGGGAAAAAGATAATAAAATTGTTCATAAACTGTACAAAATGTACATTTTTTGCAAAATAGGAGTTTAATACTCCATAATAATTTCTACTGTTGTAGATCAAACACCACGCTTGCAACTCCATTGGTTTAATACTCCATAATAATTTCTACTGTTGTAGATA
>JAGHTS010000115.1 GCA_018065225.1 Candidatus Phascolarctobacterium caballi | reverse complement strand
ACAGAGGCGGCGGAAATAACCATTACGGAAAAGATAGACACGGCAAAATTCAATGTGTCGGCAAATGCGACCCTGAAGGCGGCGGGGGAGACAATCGGCAGTGAAATAAGCAACAGCGGGACAGTGGAAGTGACAGGCGGGACGCTGGGGAAAGCCGTAAGCGGAGGGATGATAAATTTCTGCAGTGATACAGTAACAACTAGTGCAGATTATATTTATGGTGATATAAATAACGTAAAAGCAGATGGGAGATTAATAATAAATGATGGTACACTTGTTAAGCCTATAACTAATGATGGGGTAGTTGATATTGATGGTGTAGAGGGAATAAGTGCATCTATAACAGGGGGAGTATTAAATGTAAATCAAGATTTGGAAACAAGTGCCGATAATATTAAGGGCAATATAAATAACGTAACAAGTGGCAATACACTAACTTTGAATGGAGGAAATTTAGTTAATAAAATTGAAGGTGAGGGCGGCTTGAGTATAGCCAGTGAGATGACTATAAATGCTGATAATATAGTTACAACGGGGATAAACACTGTAGAAAGTGGCGCAATTCTTAATTTGGATAGCGGAACATTAATGGTTGATTTTTCAGGTGGCGAAGCAGGTGGAACTATTAACATAATTGGAGATGTTGCAGCTGAAGGAAATCGCATAATAAGTAGTGATCTTGTCTTTAAGGCAGGCAGCACATTTATAGTTGATGCCAGTGATGCGGCTAATGGTGCTATAATTAGTGGGTTTAATAGTGCTATAGTAGAATCAGGCGCTAAATTATTTGTTAATGGTGCAGAAGCCGGGACGACATACAAAATTTTAAGCGGTAACAATAATATTGATTTACAGGGTTGGACGACAGATAATGATATGGGGAATGATTTTAGGGCAAGATATGGATTAAAAGTAGATACTAAAAATACGACGTTACTTGGTAGCGGATTAAGTGAATTTGTTATTCAGTTTGTAAAAGACCAAATAGCATTATCTGCCTGTGATATACCAAATATTATCGGGAACCTTCCTGCGAGTGGTTCTATGGCTGATTGGGTAAATGCTATTTCCGCAGTATATGATGATAATGCAATACAAGGAGATATAATTAATACAGTTGCCAATATGGGTAGTTTGGCAAATATTCAGCATGGAACATGGGAAATGAACAATCTTCTAATGGATGAAGTGTTTGATTATATGAACACGGACAGTCGGCCTATGGCAAGATATGATGATTCTGTGTTGGAAAAAATGGCTTATAATCAAAACCTGTATAAATCGAGTGATTATGATGTTAATACTATAAAAATTGGGAAAGTTAAAAATGTTCATCCAGGTAGGGACAACAAGCATAAGAGAATGCAATCGTATAATAAACATATTCGCAGTACGAATTATAAATACAGTAAAGATGTATGGGCAAGTTATATTCATAGCAAGGAAAAAATAAATGGAATGACGGCAGGACAGTTGTTGCAAAACAGTACTTTGAAATATGATGGAGCAACAGTGGGGGCGGATTTATGGAATTCCAGTAAGGGATTTGGCGGCATTGCGTTGGGTTATGCTGACGGACATAACAGTTCCAATCACAATATTAGTAGTGTAAACAATGATATTGATTATTTAGGGATTAATGCGTATAATCGGACAGATATTGGGCGTTTTAGTTTCCAATATGATATTGGTTATACTAAATCCAAAAACAATATTAATGTAAAAACCAGCGGTACAGAAGATGTCACAGCAAAAGTAAATGTTCATGCGTATAGTGCAGGATTGAGAGTGGAAGCACCTGTGGTACTTAATAAATCCACCAGCTTAATTCCTTTTGCAGGCGGACGATATGTACGTGTAAAAACAAATGATTACAATAATAATATAGGGCTTGGATATAAAGTGGATGAAGCAGATATTTTTAGTATTCCGTTGGGAGTAACATTTAGAACACAACATTCACTTGCTAAAGGATGGAAGATTGGCATTGTGGTTGAAGGTGGTTTAAAGTTTAATTTTGGAGAGAAAAACAGGAGGCAAAAGATTAATTATACAAATGTTAATGATGGAGTTAATGTTGATATAGCTGATAAGCAACATTGGTTTGCTAAATTTGGACTACAAGTGGCAAATGATAACTGTACATTAGAGATAGGATGCAGGCATAGTCGGAGTAGAAATATTAAGGATAGAAAGTATTTTGTTAATTTGAATTTTAAATTTTAATAGTTGTAAAACTGCATAAAGTGATTGTTGAAAGAGTGAGAAGGTTGATTAGGAGCGTCAGCGAGAATGAATGTATAGATAATGCAAATGAAGATAACTGCAATTTTTCAAGCAGGTGTAGTTTTGTCAATTTTATATTAACATTAATGGTATAGTGTGAATATGCCATTTTTATATGCAAATTCAAATTTTTTAAGGAGATAAAAATTATGAAAACCAATTTGAAAAATAAAATTATGTTGGCATTAGTATTCGGGAATATGTTTTTATGTAACCATGTATTTGCATTGGTGAATAATGCTAATTATTGGAGTTGTAGTGATAGCAGTGTAACTACTTGGATAGGATTTTCTAACAAAGATGTTAGTGGTTTGCAGACATTGACGGGAGCTCGTGCAAGTGGGGCAAATTTATCTTTAAATAATACATCAACTTGTATTGGCGATTCGGTTGCAATTGGGAATGTAAATTATTTTGCTGGAGGGTTTTCATATACTGCTACTGTAAGTGGAAATATTGTAACTGTTAGTAATTTTACCACTACTGATAATTATGCAGGAATTGTGGGTGGTTGTGCTATTAGCAGTAACACAATAACGGGTAATACTGTAAATGTTAATAGTGGGACTTTTAATAGCAATAATTCCGGACCGGCTATTTTTGGGGGTTATAATGATGTTGGTTCTGGAGATGTCACTTACAATGTGGTAAATATTAATGAAGGAACATTTCAAAATGGATTTATTATAGGCGGTGGTGTAGTTAAAGATGGTTCTGCAACCAATAATACAGTAAATGTTAATAAAGGGATATTTCAAAATGCGACTATTTTGGGAGGGTATGTCAAAGATGGAAGTGGTAACGCACAAAATAATACGGTAAATATTAATGGCGGAACATTTAAAGACACTATAATTATGGGGAGTACTACCTCTGCAA
>JAGHTS010000055.1 GCA_018065225.1 Candidatus Phascolarctobacterium caballi | reverse complement strand
GCATAGTTACCTCCTGATATTTTGCAGTTTTTCTCAACTTTATTTTATCAGAAGTCTATGTGTCATTTTTATTTTGTTGCACTTATATTGTACATTCGCCTACAAAAATGTGTTTAAAAAATGACGTCGTTTTATAAAGAAATGATGTCATTTTTAGATTGCCTTTTGGCAATTTTCACTTTGAAAAGCGATTTGATTTTGAATTTTCAAAGGTGGAAATGCAAAATAAAAACTGCTTACGATTTATTTCATAAGCGGTTTAGTTAAAAGTTACAAAGGGCTGTAAAGACAGTTCTTTTTGTAATTTTAATTCGATAAAAAGCAATTTGTTATGTTATAATATATTCATTATGGATATTATAGCGACTGCGGTGTTGGCGGTTCTCTTGGCTTTGTTGGGGCCGCTTTTGACAATTTTTGATTTGCCGGGCAATACTATGATGATGATTGCCCGTGTCAGTTTTGCTGTTTATGACGAGCGGTATTTGGATTGGCAGGCATTGGCGTTGGCCGCTGTTATTTATGTGGCTGGCGAAAGTTGGGAGTTTTTTGTTTCCCTGTTTGGCGTCAAAAAAGAAAAGGTCAGTTGGTCTGCGGTGTTTTTAATTGCAGTTGGCGGGTTTATTGGGGCTTGTATTGGTACTGGTATTTTTCCGATACTTGGTTCATTTCTTGGCGGGTTGGCTGGTGCTGCGGGTGCCGCCTATTTGTAAGAATATTGGCGGAGCAGGGATTTTGCAAATGCAAAAGAGTTGGCATGGAAGGCGGCAAAGGTCCGTTTTTGGGCAATGAGCGGAAAACTGGCAGCGGCTTTTTGTTTGGCGTATATGTTGGCAAGTGCTATTTTGCAACATATCAGGATGGAAAACTTAACTTTTTTCTGATACAAAGGAGGATATTATGTCATTAAAAGATTTTAAAGTGCTTGTTACGGGCAAAATGCGACCGGTTGCTTATGAGTTTTTGAAAAACGAAGTAACATTATTTGACCAACAGGAACAAAAATTTACGCCTGAGGAATTTGATAAATTGTTGCACGAAGCCGATGCTTTATTTTCAGTAGGGTATTCCAAAATTGATGACGAATTTTTGGCAAAGGCACCCAAACTAAAAATCATTGGCCAGTTTTCTGTGGGGTATGACCATATTGATATTATGGCTTGCCATAAGCATAATGTAAAAGTAAGCAATACTCCCGGGGTTTTGGTTGATGCAGTGGCTGATTTGGCTTATGGTTTGATTATTGACAGTGCCCGCAGAATTTCCCGCGCCAATAATTTTGTGTTTGATGGTACATGGGGCAGGCATAAAGCGTTTGGCTTGACTACCAGTTTGGCAGGTAAAACTTTGGGTATTATTGGTATGGGGGATATTGGCAGTGCGGTCGCTTTGCGTGCCTTAGGCAGTAAAATGAAAATTATTTATAACAATAACCACCAACGGACGGATGAAGCAAAATTTCAGGCAAAATATGTTGACCGTGATACCTTGTTAAAAACTGCTGATTTTGTGCTATTGGCATGTAGTTTAAATCCATCCACTATGGGACTGATGGGGGCTGCTAATTTGGCACTGATGAAACCGACCGCCTGCTTAATAAACATAAGCCGTGGCAAAGTTGTGGATACGGACGCCTTGTATGATGCCTTGTTTAACAAGCGTTTGGCGTATGCCTGTCTGGATGTGACAGACCCTGAACCATTGCCTGCGGAGCATAAACTGTTATCTTTGGATAACATAACGGTTACACCGCATTTGGCAAGTGCCACAAAGGAAACAAGGGATGAAATGGCGATGTTAACTGCCAAAAACATTTTGGCTTGTTTAAAAGGCGAACCATTGTTGACCGAGGTGAAATAGAATGACGGAATTAGAACAGTTACGTACAGAAATTGACCGTATTGATACGCAAATTGCCAAGAATGTTAAAATGCGGCTGGATATTGTAAAACTGATTGGCAGGATAAAAAAACAAAATGGCACTGCCATTACAGACAGTGACAGAGAAAAGATTGTAATTAAAAATTTTACGGATATTGCTGGCAAGAATACAGAATCAATTATCAAAACGATAATTGAGGTAAGTAAAAAAGAAGAGTAAAAGTGCTTCACACATTGTGTGAAGCACTTTCTTATACTTGTAAAGCAAATAATTAAAATCAGATACATTTCCTTGCGACTATGAAACTAATTAGAATTTCCAAATAGTATTTAACATATATCTACAATCACGCGCATGTGAGCCACGCATATAAGTATATCCAATACCATATGTAATACGTTTGCTATCAGCACTAAATCTTAATTTACCCACCCAATATCCGTTATCAACAATTTTCATATTCAAATTATCGTTGGCTTTTTCAAACGAAACTTTTTGGTCAATATTTCTATTGCCAAAGTTCACCCTATATCCCAATTCAATGGTTGGGTTAAATTTCCAACCATTTTTTTCAATCACTTTGTTGCAAACAACACCTATAGGTAGCATTACAATATTTTGGCTATCCATATCATATGTCATATTTAAATTATTTTCAAAGTCGCCAGTTCCTATTTTTAGATAACGTAATCCAACATAAGGGATCACATTGCAAACCTTTCCTGCCGCAAAATCCTTTTCGGCAATAAAACCAATAGTAAATGCATCTGTCTTGGGTTTTGCTGTAATATCTGTACCAAAGTTGTATTGTTTAATGTCAGACCTACCATTCATATAACTTATATCCGCAAATAATGTACCAATTTTTTTATCTATCCTCCCATAAATTGACAAGCCGAAATAATCAGCATCATTTTTTGTATGAACACCTCCGTCATTACCACTGACATCACCATTTGCATAAGTTAGTGCGATACCTGCAGTTACATATTTTTGTTTAAATAAATCGGCACCGACTATAACCCCATTATAGTTTGCCGTATAATCAGCATCTATCGCTTCCAATCCCATATCGTGTACTTTTTCATGATTACGGATATAAGATGCCCAAATCTCCCATCCCGCTTTATTCGCATTCAACTCTCTTAAATGGTCGGCAACGGCATCTGTCATTTGGTTGCTCATATTGTACATTCCATGTTGCACATTGGCTAATTCACTCATATTTGCCAATGCATTAATTGCTGAAATTGCAGCTTTGTCATCGGTCAAATTTGAAATATTATCAAGATATTCCATTACCTTTGTATTGGAACTTTTTTCCATTGCTTCCCCGACATTAGGAATTGCTGTGTCTTCTAAAATTGCCAAAGAACCTTTAATAATGTGAACTTTAAGTTTGTCCCCATCTAAACTTGCTTCTGCATGGAAATTACCGCCCAAGCCGGCTAATGTTATTGTATTAGGATCAATACTGCCTGTGCCGCCATCTGTGATATATATATCTTGACCAGTTCTTGCTCCACGCAAATAAATTGTAGCATTGCCAATTTCTGCATTACCAACTCCTGTTATTGCAGTATTATCAGTTAAATTACGACTATTAACCATCAATAATGAATTATCTTTTAATGTTAAACTGCCATTTGCCGGATTAGTTGGCAAAGCACTGGTTAAACTACCGTCAACATAAATTGCACCATTGGTAATATCAACTGTTTTGGCAAGATAAACTCCCGCTGTAATTGCAGATTGTCCCCATGTGATATTGGAATTTTTGCGGTTAACATAATTTACAACATCATTACCGTCAACAGTACCAAGAGACAAAATACTGTTTTCACCTACAACATAACTACCGTCTATGGTCGTAGTGTTAGTGGCATAATTGGAGGCGCCTTCAATACCAACTCCATCTATCCATGCAGGGTCAAGGAACATCATGCCGCCGTTTAGTTTTGTTTCTTCTGCGCTGACAACTACATATCCGTCGGCGCTATTTTTGCCTATATTAATAACTTTATTAACTGCATCTTCAGCAATTTCTATTGTACCAACCTTAACATTTTCCCCACAAATAGTTACTTCATCATGAATTTTTAAAGTTCCATGGCCTTGCATTCCCTTGGTTATAGTTCCTCCCTGTTCAACATCAACTAACCCTTCATTTTGAACAAATCCGCACAAACTATCTGCAGTTATTAGTTGAACGGTACCTTTGTTATTCATAATCCCCTTGGTTTCTGCGCCACCTATTATTTTAACTGTTGCTTCCTGATTTATATTCACGGTATTTTCAAAAGTTGCAACTTGAAGTGTTGTAATGCCCTCTGTAACATTTAAATTCCCTGTTCCGAAAACTTTATCTTCTATAATATTGTTTCCTTTGAAATTCAAATTTGCATCATTACTAATGCCATCAGCATTACCAGTTATTTTGACACCTTCCAAATTGACAGCCCCTTTATTATCAAAGGATTTGGCAAACCCGGAAATTATCGACGGATTGTCATTATTGCCAAGTATTGTAAGACTACATCCTTGATTAACAACAAAACCGACATCATTATTACCAGTTATGTTATATCCGTTTAAAGGCAAAGTTGCCTGCCGACCGTTTTTTATTATTCCGACGGGACCAGGTTCAGTTATAACCATATCTTCTGTAATACTGAAATTATCTATATCTCCGTTAATGAAATTACTTAACCCTTTTGAAGAATCTTCACGTGTATATGACAATGAGCCACCATTATTAGTAAATGTATATTTGCTGTTTGAGGTATATCTTACGGCAACACTTTCTGTTAAAGTCAAATTATCAATATTTGCAAACACATTTTCTAATGTTCCGCTATTGGCAGCAGTATCCTTAACAATAATCAAATCACTTAATGTTATAACAGCATTTGCACCATCAGTAACCGAAAGCTTATCAGATGTATTTTCATTTAAATCAGCATCTATCTTTACATTGCAAACACCTGTCAAAGTATTGACTGTCAAAGTTGAAAAATTGCCATTTTGCATATTGATAGTTTTGTTGCCAACATTCAAAGTTCCTGTAATATTAACATTATTTAACACATTGACGGTATTTGTAGTAAATGTTGTTGTCCCTGTGCCGGCAATATTATGTAATATACCGTCTGTTACATTTAAAGTACCATTATTTGTCAAAGTTGTTACTATAATATTACTTAATGCGGTTGTGAATACATTTTCAATCGTCAAACTATTTTGGGTTATGTTGGCATTATTTTCGCCGGCATAAGAATTAACAATCAAATCACCCGTACCGGTAATATCTCCATTAATAGCAACTTTACCGCCGCCCAAAGTCAATTTGGTATTATTTACTAATCCGTTACTTTTGATTTCCACTAATCCACCATTGTTTCCTGTATTGTTGCTTGCTAAAACAATAATGGTTCCTTCCACTATGCTGTTATTAAAAATTACATTGTCTAAATTTACGGTATTAGAATATGCGTTATTCAATACATCTTCGGAATAGCCACCATAAATCATTAATATACTATTTTCAGCATTAAATATTACATTAGTTATATTAACAATATTACCACTTGCATTCCCCGAACCCCAAGAATGACCCCCACTTAAAAGTGTCTCACCCCCACCACGATCTATGTTATATGTTCCTTGGG
>JAGHTS010000288.1 GCA_018065225.1 Candidatus Phascolarctobacterium caballi | reverse complement strand
TAATTGCACTGTTTGCAACTCCGGTTGTCATATTTAATGTTTTTCCGTTGCCGTCCAAAGTTCCCTGAATTTCTAATTCGTCCGCAAGAACATTCAGCGTGCCCCCAAGTTTTGTTGTGCCGTCGGTACCATAAATATCTTTTGTAAGAGTGTTTTCCCCTATTAAATTTAGTGTTGCTTTATCATTTACTACCAATACACCACTACTACCAAAATCAATATTGCTTAACGATGTCGAAACAGTTGCTTCAGTTGCTTCATTTGAACCATCACCAATATTTACCTCACCGTCTCCCTCCAAAATGATATTTTTACCCAATACATTATCCCCTGTACCCGTCAAAAAAACTGCACTACCACCACCAACAGTTATATCAAAATCTACATCTTTGGCATCAACTGTATAAATCAACTTACTCGTCTTCCATGCAAATGTACCTTTTACTTCCGCCCGCTTGCCAATAAACATACCATTTTCATTAAAAAGTTCTGCCTTATAAGTGCCAGTAGTTCCCAATTCGGTTATATCAATTTCCGTAGTACCATCTGCAGAAGTATTACCTTTTCCGTAACCCACCAAATTGCCTGTGCTTAATTCACTGGCAGTACTGTTATATTCATAACCGTTTTTGTCAAAAAACAATGCTGACACATAGGAATCTGTTCCGTCCGCTGCACCTGTAAAGTTAAAAGTAATTTTGCTACTGTCCGACTCTTTGCCCAACTTCATGCCACCAACCGCTACATCCCCTGTAACACGGTTATCCTCATTGACAGTATCATCCATCCACAAATCCAATGTACTGGTATCTGAAATTTCAGCAAATTTTATACTATTCCCTGCAATTGCGGTTGTTTTACCTCTTTCTGCCGCTGTAACAAAAATCAAATTGGACAAATCTAAATCCATAGCAGGACGGACCCCAATATCCTGTGAATTAACAGCTCTAGAATGAACATTACCATCTGCCATTACATAATCAGCAAATGGAAGCTCTCCTACATCAAAATTATTATGTGAACGGAGCCACCATTCAGACGATGCCGTATTTCCACCATACGCAGCAGCACCTTGTGCATATTCAGTTGCTGTCGCTGTTCTGCTGCCACTTCCACTAAAATTATATGTACCACCATCTTTAACATCATCGTAATCTAACAAATAAATTTTACTTGTATCTCCGTCTATCTTCTTTCCTTCTATCATTGCTAATTCCGCCGCAGTAAAGGCATCACCCGCAAAACCATAACCTTCTGTATTGTTCAAAGTATCCTTGATGTCGCTCTCTGACCATACATTACTCTCGCTGTCAAATGTATCTCCATATAATACTTTTTCACTTAACAAAGTAACAATACCATTATTATTTGCAAGCACTTTCCAAGTAATAGCATCCTTGTTGTAGTTGCCTTTATCACTTTCGTCGCCACTGCCTTTATAACTTTGCCAGTAATGACCAAACTGATAAGTACCACCAACAGTTGTCCCGCTCAAATAATCCGTTTTACTTTTGGTAGTAGCCGCCGCCTCCGTAGTTACTGGCAAGATATTTGGCAACAACAAAGCACCACCCAATGTCACATTTAATAAAATTTTTCTGATCAAATTCTTTTTCATAATTATCCTCCCTGTTTATAAACGCAACAAAATTGTCCACTTATATTGATTGGACAAAAGTTTCATGATTAAATTGTATATATTATAATATTA
>JAGHTS010000270.1 GCA_018065225.1 Candidatus Phascolarctobacterium caballi | reverse complement strand
TTGCAGGAATTTTTGGCTATGTCCAAAGATGAACAATCGGAGTTAAAGGACAGGGGCGGTTATATTGCAGGTGTGGTCAACGGAGCAAGGGGCAAAGGCTGTGTCACAGAACGGACTGCCATCACCCTTGATTTGGACGAGGGCGAAATCTTTACTGCCGACTGTGTACAACGCAAATGCAAATATCATTATTTTTTACACTCCACACGCAAACATACCAAAGAACACCCACGCTACCGTCTTATTATCCCCTTGTCACAACCTGTGGAGGCCAAAGATTATGAACTGTTGGCAAGGACTGTAGCCAAAGACCTGGATATTATTGATAACGCAGACAACACCACCTACCAGCCGGAAAGAATGATGTACTGGCCTACCATATCAAGTGACGGCAAAGATAACTTTGTATTCATTGAAGGTCAGGGTGAACTGCTAAACCCTGAAACTGTACTGATAAGATATGTTAATCGTTGTGATATGGCCCTCTGGCCTATGGGGAACAACGAGAAACATAGATTACACAAAACCATAACAGAACATACCCAAAACCAAGACCCGTTATCCAAACCCGGCTGGATTGGTGCGTTTAACAGGGCATACCCTATTAAAGAAGCCATAGCAACGTTTCTCGTTGATGTCTATGAGCCAACAAGGAATTACAGCGACCGTTACAATTATCTGGAAGCGGACAGTACGGGCGGGTTGGTCATTTATGACAATACTGCCTACAGCCACCACGCAACAGACCCTGTTTGCGGACAGTTATGTAATGCCTTTGACTTGGTGCGGTTGCATTTGTTTGGTGAAGATGACTTTGGTATTGATATGGGTACTCCCATTATGCAGCATCCGTCCATGATTAAGATGTTGGACTTGTGCAGCAAAGATAACAAAGTAAAAGCGGAAATGAATGAAGATTTTGCCAATGCCATAGAAACAGGACTGAACATACCAAGTGCCTGTAATCGCCCTGCGGATGCTGACACTTGGCAAAAGGATTTAATCTACAGCAAAAAGGGGGAACTGGAAAACAATATTGCCAACTTTACTGCCATTATAAACAATGACCCCCGTCTGCAGGGGATTTGCTTTAATGACATGTCAGGCAATCTTGCTGTCACCAAAAAAGTCCCCTGGCGTGATACAGGGGGTGAATGGAAGAATAATGACAATGCTTCCCTTAATGTCTTTATTGGTACTGCCTATAATATCTACTCCCCCACCAAGATTAAAGATGCTTTGATAGCGGTTGCGGAAAGCCGTCATTTCCACCCGTTGAAATTTTATTTCTCACAACTCCCCCAATGGGACAAGATACCGAGAGTTGATACCATGCTTGTCAAATATTTAGGTGCGGAGGATACCCCGTTAAACAGGGCTGTCACCCGTAAGACACTGCTTGCCGCTGTGGCAAGGATTTATAAACCGGGTATCAAATTTGACACTGTACTGGTACTTGTCGGGCCTCAGGGTATAGGCAAAAGCACGGTCTTTGCCAAACTTGCAGGTCAGTATTTCAGCGACAGTTTGAGTTTGACCGATATGAAGGACAAAACGGCGGCAGAGAAACTGGCAGGCAAATGGATTGTGGAATTGTCAGAACTGGCAGGGGGCAGAAAGGCTGATGCGGAAATGGTCAAGAGTTTCCTTACCCGCTGTGACGACTCCTACAGACCTGCCTACGGTTCTGTTACGGAAAGCCACCCCAGACAGTGTATTATTGTGGGGACTACCAACCTAACCGACGGTTTCCTGTATGACACCACGGGCAACAGAAGGTTTTGGCCTGTCAATGTCAAGGGCGGTACAGAACACCACCCTTGGGAACTGACAAAAGGAGAAATTGACCAGATATGGGCTGAAGCCAAGTATTACTATGACAAAGGCGAGGATTTAACGTTGGACAACGAGCTGACGGAACAAATAGCAGGCAAACAGGAGGAACTGCTTATCACTGATGAACGTGTCGGCATTGTCCAGCAATATCTTGACGGAAACAACAAAAACACCATATCCAAAATTGAGATATGGTGTGAGGCACTGGATATGCCCAAAGAACAGTATAACAACAAAGCCCAACGTGACATGGGCAGGATTATGAACTCCCTCCCCGATTGGGAATATGGTGGCTCAACAAGAATTGAGGGGTACGGGAAGCAAAAGATATACAAAAGAAGAAGTGGAACGTTCCAAGAGGAAACCGTTCCACAAATCGTTCCGCTTGAAATCCCTGATTACAGCGAGCTTTTTGCTTAAGTGGAACAGTGGAACGGTTATTACTATAGAAAAGTTTATACAATAATTACACATTACATATACGTTACAGAGATCTCAAACATACTGTTCCGTGTGTTCCGTTCCACAAAACCGTTCCAGTTGGGGGTGACCAACCCCATACCTTGACTTTTTGACCTTTATGTGGTATAATAAATTAAATTTATAATATGAAGTGATATGAGGAGGACTCACTTTTGGTTAGACGCCAATAGTGGGTTTTTTATTTGTCGCTTCGGCTCCAATATTATCAAAAAAATAACAGAAAAGTTGGCATAAGTAACTTGAAGTTACATCCAGTAACTTTAGTTTTATTCAACAGAAAGGATTTTAAACAATGCCAAAGATTAAACATCTTAAAAGAAAGTACTTAGAGAATGGAGGAAGCTACTACTATGACAAAGAA
>JAGHTS010000149.1 GCA_018065225.1 Candidatus Phascolarctobacterium caballi | reverse complement strand
CAAGCATTTGTCCGCCCACAGGGTGCTTAAACCTTAACCGCCACGCATGCAAAAGGTGTCTGCCCTGTCCCTTCCCGTTACCATAAAGTCCGTCACCATGTACAGGACAGCCAACATACGCCAAGTGTACCCTAATCTGATGTGTCCTACCTGTCAATAATTTTAACAACAATAAAGGATGTTCCCCCTGTTTCAATACCTGATATTCCGTCACCGCCCGCTTGCCGTTTTTGGCAACGCAACGTTCAATAATACTGCCTTCTTTACGTGCAATAGGATCGTCTATAACTCCGCTTATACTTGGCGGCATCCCATCAGTCACTGCCAAATATTCCTTGTCCACTCCCGCTTTGTCAAGCCACCCCTGCACAATTCCTTCTTTGGCAAAAATGACCAACCCCGTAGTAAATCTGTCCAATCTTGAAACAGGATGCGGCACTTCTGCCAATCCATGCTTTTGATAATATTCTTTTACCCAATCATACAAAGTATTGCCGGTTTCACTAACGGTCGGATGCACCAAAATGCCTGCCGGTTTGTCCAAAACCAGCAAATATTCATCTTCATAAGCAATAATTTTTTCTAAATCCATAATATAAAAATTATAGCACAACGCCCTTTGATTGACTAACAACTATATAAATGATAATATCAATTACAAATGTCCAGAACTTTGTTTAGAACGTTAATTTTAATATCTTTTGCCTGCCTGTGTGTATTAGGTTTTTTTATTTCCATAGTCAATGGTGCTATGGATTTACCATACACTCAAATTTGGCAGGCACTTTGGCAACCGCAAAATGATTCTGCCAGTTTAATTGTTTGGAACTTGCGTCTGCCACGTACCATTTTAGCCGCTTTGGTAGGCATAAACTTGGCATTAAGCGGAGCCATTTTGCAGGGTATTATGCACAACCCTTTGGCAGACCCCAATATTATCGGAGTATCCAGCGGTGCCGGTCTTGCAGGTATTATTGTCCTAATTTTATACCCTGCTTATGAATATCTGATTACA
>JAGHTS010000034.1 GCA_018065225.1 Candidatus Phascolarctobacterium caballi | reverse complement strand
TAATTGGTGCGGGTATGGCACCGTTTAAGCCATTTTTTACGGGTAAGGCGACACCGCCGTCTGTTAGAATTGCCACTTGTCAAAAATGTGTGCGTACCGGTGATATTGAAAATGTGGGACGTACAGCACGACATCATACTTATTTTGAAATGCTGGGTAACTTTTCTTTTGGTGATTATTTCAAAAAGGAGGTTATTCCTTGGGCATGGGAATGGCTTACAGAAGTATTGGAATTGCCGAAGGACAAATTATGGGTTACCATTCACACAAAAGATGATGAGGCATTTGATATTTGGACAAAGGATGTTGGTGTTCCGGCAGAACGTATTGTTCGTTTGGAGGATAATTTTTGGGATATTGGCAGCGGCCCTTGTGGACCTGACAGTGAAATTCATATTGATTTGGGGCCTGAACGTGGTTGCGGCAAGCCGCCTTGTGGTCCCGGTTGCGATTGTGACAGATTTTTGGAAATATGGAATTTGGTGTTTACCCAATATGACCATAAGGCAGACGGGACTTTTGCCCCCTTAAATAATAAAAATATTGATACTGGTGCAGGGTTGGAGCGTATTGCATCGGTATTGCAAGGTTGTCCGTCAAATTTTGAAACAGATTTGATGTTTCCAATTATTGAATATGCTGTTTCGCAGTGTGGAAAAGAATATGGCAAAGATAAGAAAACAGATATTTCTTTAAAAGTTATTGCTGACCATGCACGGTCTATGACATTTATGATTGGAGATGGTATTTTACCTTCTAACGAGGGGAGAGGGTATGTTTTACGCCGTATTTTACGTCGGGCAGTACGTCATGGCAGGTTGTTGGGCATTGAAAAAATGTTCCTTGCAGGTGTGGTAGATGTTGTTATTAAAATGTTTGGTGATATTTATCCCAATTTGAAAGAAAAACGGGATTATATTCAAAAGGTTATTGAAATGGAAGAAACCAGTTTCTTGCGGACTTTGAAACAGGGAACAGAACTTTTAAATGCAGAAATTGAAAAATTAATTGCTGAAAAGAAAACGGTACTGGATGGTGCGTCTGCTTTCCGTCTTAATGATACTTTTGGTTTCCCGTGGGAACTTACTGCTGAAATTTTGGCTGAACATGATATGACTATGGATAAAAAAGGGTTTGATGATGCTTTGGCAAAACAGCGTAAAATGGCACGTGATGCCAGAGATGATAAGACGGGAAGACCTGTAGTATATAACACTCGTGCTTTGAGCGGATTAAAGGTTGATGAAAGTGCAAAGAATGGAAAAATTGTTCAAATTTTCCCGGCTACTGAGGCCCAACCTATTGAAATGGCAGATGATGGTACGGATATTGCAGTTGTATGTGATGTTACAGCATTCCATGCGGAGGGCGGCGGCCAGTTAGGTGATTTGGGAATGATTGTTTGTCCTACGGGCAAAATAGAAATTGACAGTACAAAAAAATTGCCTGACGGTGTTGTAATTATGTTGGGTACAGTAACCGAAGGGGTAGTCAAGGTTGGAGATAATGTTGAATTTAAAGTAAATTACAATCGTAAAAATGATATTGCCAGAAATCATACAGCCACTCATTTAATGCAGGCAGCATTAAGAAAGGTTTTAGGTACGCATGTCAATCAGGCAGGTTCGTACGTTGGTCCTGACCGTTTGCGTTTTGATTTCAGTCATTTTAGTCCCGTAACTGCTGAGGAACTGGCTGAAGTTGAACGTATGGTTAATGAGGAAATTTTGGCGGCTAAAGATGTGGAAATTGAGGAATTGCCCATTGAAGAAGCCAAGAAAAAAGGTGCAATGGCTTTGTTTGGAGAAAAATATGGTAAGATTGTCAGAGTTGTTACTGTACCTGATTTCAGTATGGAGTTTTGCGGTGGGACTCATGTAAGTAATACTGCACAAATCGGTATGTTTAAAATATTGTCAGAAAGCAGTAGTGGGGCAGGTGTACGCCGTATTGAAGCAGTAACTGGTCACGGTGCAACAGAATATGTAAAAAATATGGAATTGGCTTTGAAAAACATTGCTGCTGATTTGAAATGCCGGGTTGATGATATTCCTAACCGGCTGGACAGTTTGCACGATGAGTTAAAGGAAATTCATAAAAAGGTTGATGAATTGTCCGGCGCTATGGCAAAATCACAACTTGGGGATGTGCTTGCCAAAGT
The DNA here is from genome assembly GCA_018065225.1 of Candidatus Phascolarctobacterium caballi. Taxonomy (GTDB): domain Bacteria; phylum Bacillota; class Negativicutes; order Acidaminococcales; family Acidaminococcaceae; genus Phascolarctobacterium_B; species Phascolarctobacterium_B caballi. The sequence goes on along the minus strand of JAGHTS010000034.1, from coordinate 14,428 downwards.
TCAGGAGTTTAATGGTGTAAAAGTGCTTGTGCAAAAAGTTCACGCCGATAATATGGATGCTTTGCGTAATTTGGGTGACCAGTTGCGTGACAAAGTTGGCGGAGCAGTTGTTTTGGCAACAGAAATGGAAGGCAAAGCGGTTATTTTAGCTATGGCAGTTAAAGATGCAGTTGCCAAAGGTATTCATTCAGGAAATATTGTTAAGGAAATTGCCAAACTTTGTGGTGGTGGTGGCGGTGGCAAACCGGATATGGCACAAGCAGGTGCCAAAGATTTGGCAAAACTTGACGATGCGTTGAAAAATGCTTGGGAAATTGTTAAGAAGCAGATTAAAAGTTAATTATAAAAATTAAGATTAGGAAATAATGTACGTGGATGAAGTGGAACGTATCAGACAACTTGAAGTGGAAGCATGTCTTGCTATGCGTGACGGGAAGACGGATAGTGCTGAACGTAGTTGGCAAAGTATACTTATTCACGCCAAAATACAACAGAATAAGCAAAATGATGAAAATATAGCAACTGTTATTAAATCTTTGCAAAATCTTTTGCAATTTGCGTCACGCAGTCATAATGATGCTTTATTTGAATCGTGGCTGATGCCTACATGGAAAATTATCCGCAATTTGCCTTATGGCAAGGAGTTGGGTGAATTTGTTAATGCTATGGCTTTTGTTATTGCTGACCATAAGATTGAAACTTCACTTTTGCGTTTGGAAATTATTTTTAAAGAATATGTTACTTTGGCAAAGTTTTACCATTATGATTTGGAATTATTTTTTAAGGAATGGTTGGAAACTGCTGCAGAAATAACATCCCGTGGAGCGGACAAGATTAGCCGTAAATTAATTATTTTGTTGGTAAAGGGTATTTATAAATGTAGTGACTGGAAAATTTTGCAAAGCATTATGTGGCAGTATTATATGCATATGCAGGCCTATGCACATCAAAATGGTTATAAACAAACATTTGAAGCATATGGGGCTGTTCATTATTTGGAAATTTTATTAAATGAAAAGATTATGGCTATGCCAGTTGGGGTTGAGCAGAAAGCACAACAGCGATTTTTATATTCGGGCATTCGTGATTGGTTGGCAAATATTGCCAGAATAACTGGCAAGGATGAGGGTGTTATGATTAACGAGTGGAAATCTTGCGTGATAAATGGGGCAAAACCTAAATTACAGCAACGTTTTCAAAAATTGTTTGATGCTGAGATGGAATATTGGCATGGTACCCGTCCGAAAACTTATGCAAAGATAAAAGATATTGAAACTATGTTTTGATTTGAAAAATAGAGGTTTAAGTTTATGAATTTTTCAGTATTTATTGAGTAAAGAGATTATATTTAATATAATCTTAATGGTATAAAGGACTTTTTATAAATTCACAAATATAATAAGATATTATTTTTATGAAAAAATATTATTCAATTATAAATTATGGTTGCCAAATGAATGAAAGTGATGCTGAGCATTACGCAGGGCAGCTGAAAGAACTTGGTTATGTACAGGCGGAAGATTTTCATCATGCAGACGTGATTGTGGTGAATACTTGTTGCGTGCGTGAAAGTGCTGAAAAACGCATCGCCGGTAAAATTGGCGAATTAAAGGCGGTTAAGACAGCTAACCCCAATGTCATTATCTGTATTGCTGGCTGTATGGCACAAAAAGACGGCGAACGGCTTTTAAAAAAATATCCTCAAATTGATATTTTATTGGGGACAAGTTATGTTAATGACTTTAAGCGTATTTTGGTTGAATATGATAAAACTCGTAGTATTTATTGTGAATTGCGGACCGGCAATAGTATGGAGTTTGAGGGGCAAAAAGTTCGGTTGTCGCCTTTTCATGCATGGATTCCAATTATGTATGGTTGCAATAATTTTTGCACCTATTGTATTGTACCTTATGTACGTGGTCGGGAACGGAGCAGGACACAAGAACAGATTTTGGCGGAAATCCGTCAGGCAGTGACACAGGGTTATAAAGAGTTTACTTTGTTGGGGCAAAATGTTAATTCTTATGGCAAGGACTTTGACGATAAGAATGCTTTTGCCAAACTGTTACGGGCTGCAGATGCGATTGACGGTGTTGAGCGTTTGCATTATATGACCAGTCACCCCCGGGATATGAATGAAGATGTGATATTGGCTGTGGCGGAAGGACGTCATATTTCTCATCATTTTCATGTGCCGGTACAATCAGGAAGTACAGAGATATTGCGCAGAATGAATAGGGGTTATACTCGTGAAAAATATTTGGATTTAATAAGGACTATCCGTAAACATGTTCCTGATGCAGTAATTACTACGGATATTATTGTTGGTTTTCCGGGTGAAACGGAAGCGGATTTTATTGACACTTTAAGTTTGGTTGAAACGGTTGGTTTTGATGCGGCGTTTACATTTATTTATTCAAAACGCAGCGGTACGCCTGCGGCAAAGATGGATAATCAAGTTCCTCTTGAAGTGAAAAAAGATCGTTTAAATCGGCTTATGGAAACAGAAAATAAATATAGTTTGCAAAAAAACAAAATGCTAATTGGCAAAGTTGTAGAAGTTTTTGCTGAGGGGGCAACAAAAAATAAAAACGTTTGGAGCGGCAGGACAAGGGAAAATAAACTTGTTTTGTGGGATGTTGAAGACAAAGTATATCGTGTGGGGGATGCTGTACAGGTAAAAATTGATACTGCCCAAACATGGCTGGTGAAAGGAAAAACAGTAGAATGCCACAATTAACACCAATGGTACAACAATATATGCAGGTGAAAGAGCAACACAAAGATGAGTTGCTGTTTTTCCGTTTGGGTGATTTTTATGAAATGTTTAATGATGATGCATTGATTGCCAGCCGTGAGTTGAATTTGACTTTAACCAAGCGGAGTAATAGTAACGGGAGTATGCCTATGTGCGGTGTGCCATATCATGCTGTAGATACATATGTTGCCAAGTTAGTTAAAAAAGGGTATAGGATTGCTATTTGTGAGCAGGTGGAAGACCCTAAAGATGCTACTGGTGAGATTGTTAAGCGTGATGTTATTCGAATTATTACTCCGGGAACGTCATTAAATGAACAGGTGTTGGATGAAGGTCAGCACCGTTATTTGGCTTATCTGTTAGAAGATGGTGATGAAATTTGTTTGGCGGCAGCAGATGTATCAACAGGAGAATGTTTGTGGTATAAGGCAGATGGCGTGGAGCGGTTAGGCTTATTGAGCGAACAGATATACAAATTACAGCCGGCAGAACTTGTATTAGGCAGTAAAATTACCAATTGGGATGAGTTTGCTGTTTGGTTAAAGAGTAAGATTCCTGAATGTGTTATTAATGACAAATTTACTTCTGATGGTGCAGATTATTATGTTCAGCATTTTGCACAAGTGCAGGTTGATGATTTGGTAAGACGTTGTGTACGAGGGGTGTTGGCTTATTTGCACGCTACTGTTATGACAAACCTTGCGCATATTAATCAGTTGCACGAAATTAAGCAGGAAAAATATATGCATTTGGATGCTGCTGCCATTCGTAATTTGGAACTTTTAAGGAATATGGTGGATTGTGGCAAGCATGGGACATTGCTCTCTATCTTAGATTTTACACATACTTCTATGGGTTCACGGATGTTGAGGCGTTATATAGAAAACCCTTTGATGGATTTGGGGCAGATTTATGCCCGTCAAGATACAGTTGAAGAATTTTTCAGGGATATGAATTTACGTTCTGCATTAGCAGAAAGGTTACAGTCCGTCCGTGATTTGGAGCGAATTGTTTCAAGAATTGAAGTGGGAACGGCTAATGCACGTGATTTGTTGGCGTTAAAATTATCTTTGGATGAATTGCCTGATTTGCAGCAAACTTTGCAAAATTGTCACAGTAATTTGGCAATTAAGTATGCGGGACAGATAGTGTTGCACGCTGAATTGCGTGATTTGTTAGGTAAAGCAATTGTGGATGAACCGCCTTTTTCAATTAGGGAAGGCGGGATGATTCGGAGCGGTTATAATGCGGAGTTAGATGAAGTCCAGTTAATCGCTGGAGACAGTAAAACTTGGTTACAAAATTTTGAATCAAAAATTAAAGAAGAAACTGGCATTAAGACATTAAAAGTTGGATTTAATAAAGTTTTTGGTTATTACATAGAAGTGTCAAAAGGGCAGGCAGATAATGTTCCTGACTATTTTGTCCGCAAACAGACACTTGTTAATGCAGAACGTTACATTGTGCCTGATTTGAAGGATTTTGAAAATAAAATTTTGGGTGCTAAAGAGAAAATAGAACAACTGGAATATTATTTGTTTAACGAACTACGTGAAAAGGTGCGTAATCAAATTGTCAGTTTGCAGGCAACGGCGGAGGCGATTGCTCATGTGGATGTGTTGTTAAGTTTGGCGATGTGTGCGTTTAAATATAATTATATTCGTCCTGAACTTAACAATGTTGGTGAAATCAAGATTATAGATGGCAGGCATCCAGTTGTGGAACGTTTGTTGGAAAAAGAAATATTTGTTCCTAATAATATTAATTTGAATGATAAGGATGAGCAGATTTTAATTTTAACCGGGCCTAATATGGCGGGAAAATCAACATATATGCGGCAGATAGCCTTGTTAGTTTTGTTGACACAAATTGGTTCATTTATTCCTGTACGGCATGCCAATATTTGTCCCGTGGACAGAATTTTTACTCGGGTCGGTGCAAGTGATGATTTGGCAAGCGGGCAATCAACATTTATGATGGAAATGAATGAGGTGGCACAGATATTGCGTTTTGCCACGAAAAATTCCTTGATTATTTTGGATGAGGTCGGGCGTGGTACAAGTACTTTTGACGGCATGAGCATTGCCCGTGCTGTGTTAGAGTATATTCATGATAAAATTCATGCTAAAACATTGTTTGCTACCCATTATCATCAACTTATTGCTTTGGATAAAGAATTAGATGGGGTGAAAAACTATTCGGTGGCTGTAAAAGAGCGGGGCAACAGTATTGTATTTTTACGCAGAATTATTCCCGGAGGTACTGACCGCAGTTATGGTATTCATGTGGCAAGGTTGGCAGGATTACCAAAGCAGGTTTTGGATAGGGCAGAAACACATTTACAGGAATATGACAATAATCAAAGTGTAAATCATTGTGCTGAAAGTAAAGAATATGAAAATAAAGACCATTTTAATCAAGGGTTATTTGCTGTAAGCCAGACGGTGGAGGAATTAAAGCAGATTGATGTTATGAGTTTGACCCCCATTGAGGCATTAAATACTTTGGTGAAATTACAGGACTTGGCAAAAAAAGAAAGTGGCGAATGATGGATATTAAGGTATTAGATAGTATAACTGCAAATCAGATTGCAGCTGGGGAAGTAGTAGAAAAGCCAGCATCGGTTGTAAAAGAATTAGTGGAAAATGCGTTAGATGCAGGTGCGACACAAATAGAGGTTACAATTTTTGAGGGCGGTACAGAATTTATCCGTGTCGTAGATAATGGTACAGGGATGACCAAAGATAATGCTAAATTGGCAATTTTGCGTCATGCTACCAGTAAGATTTCTAAAGCGGAAGATTTATTGCAGTTAGGTACTTTAGGTTTCCGAGGTGAAGCATTGCCAAGTATTGCCAGTGTTTCCAAATTTCGTTTGGTGACCCGTACCAAAGACAAAGAGTTTGCTACTTCTGTTAATGTAGAAGGCGGTAAAGAGCCGGAAGTGACAGAAACAGGTGGCAATATAGGAACGACCGTGGTAGTGGAAGAATTATTTTTTAATGTTCCTGCCCGTCGTAAATTTTTAAAAACAAGTGCTACGGAGGGCAGATATATTTCTGAACTTTTGATAAAATTGGCGATGAGCCGTCCTGATGTGGCATTTCGGTTAAGTAATGGTGAAAAAGATATATTAGTGACAAGTGGGGATGGGGATTTGAAAAATACCATCCGTTCTTTGTATGGCAAAGATATGTCTGATCATTTACTGGCAGTTGATTATGAGTACGAAGGCGTAAAATTGTATGGTTATATTTCCAAACCTACTGTATTGAAAAATACACGGCAATGGCAGACATTTTTTGTTAATGGACGTTCTGTAGGCAGTAAGATGCTTGCCAAAGCTGTTGACCATGCTTATCAGTCAATGATACCGAAAAATGGATTTCCTTTTGTGGTGTTGTCTATCAATTTGGATAAGTCGGCAGTTGATGTAAATGTACATCCGCAAAAGGCAGAAGTTAAATTTAGTGATGAGGGAGTGATTTACAGGGCTGTTTATCATGGCTTGACTGATACTTTGACTAAACCTGCATCTGCAGAGAAAGTTATTGATACAGTATCGTCAAACACTAAGCAAGATACAAATGAAAAAAAGCTGGTTTATAATTATGAGCCGGTGCCAATTTTTAAGCCTAAAGTTGCAGAACCTGTTTGTGAGACTTATACACCTTCTGTTGAGCCGTATGTCCCTTTTGGTGAAGTTGCGGATGCGATGCATAAGGAAGAAATTAATTTTGAACGTCCTGAAAGTAAAGCGGATAATTTGACTTTGTGGCCGATTGGACAAGTTGACAAAACTTTTATTATTGCTCAATCTGATACCAGTTTGTTTTTAATAGACCAACATGCTGCCCATGAAAGAATTTTGTATGATAAATTAGTGGCAATGCATGAAAAAACAGATATGCAATCTTTGCTTGTACCTCTCTATATTGATATGGATGCCGCTGATGTGGAAATTTTTGCAAATAAACATCAGGAATTGTTAAATTTAGGTATTGACGCAGAGGCGGGCGGCGAAACTGTTTTGAGGGTCAATGCTTTGCCTGTGGATATTGAAAGCAAAAATGCGGAAGATTTTTTACAAGAGGTTGTTAAATTTTTAAGAGAGAATCGTAGTATTAACCCTGCGGAATTACGGGCGGAAGTTTTACATATGACCGCTTGCAAAGCGGCGATTAAAGCAGGGCAAATATTGAATATGAGGCAGATGCGTGATTTGATTATTCAGTTATGTAATACGGAACATCCGTTTACTTGTCCACATGGCAGACCATGTATGATTGAAATTACAACTGATGAATTATATAAAATGTTTAAGAGAACAGGTTTTTAATGAACTTTATTATTAGTACAGTCAGACATAATCAGCATTTGTTAAACGATACTGCAAAGAAATGGAGTGATATTTTACAAAGGCCGTATATTGTCCGTGAAAATTTAACATTGGACGATATGTTAAAACATTGTCAAGCGGAGGCGGTTCTTTTGGTTACTTCAAAAGGACCGAAAGTTTATAATAAGGACGGCTATTTTTTTTATCATCCCAGTATGGCAAAATTGCGTGTTGATGCTTTGCGTAACGGTGGGACTGACCATTTGGTTGAAGCGATGGCGTTAAAAGCAGGTATGCGTGTTTTGGATTGTACTTTGGGTTTGGCATCAGATGCTGCCGTTGTATCGTATGTGGTTGGAAAAAGTGGTAAAGTTTTGGGCTTGGAAAGTAGTGAGCTTTTGCATTTTGCAGTGCAGTATGGTTTGCGAAATTATAATAAAGCGGATACATATTTTACGGATGCTTTACGGAGAATTACAACTGTTTTGACTGATGCAGAAACATTTTTGCAGACGACGCAAGAAGAATTTGACGTTATATATTTTGACCCAATGTTCCAAATACCCGTGTCCAAATCAAGCAATATGAAACCTTTACGCAGTTTGGCTTGTGAAAAATCTATTACACGAGATTTGCTGGATAGGGCATTGCAATTAGCTCCAAGAGTTGTAATTAAGGAACGTTATAGACAATATTTATGTAATTTAGGATGTACGGAGTTTTATGGCGGAAAATACAGTGCAATTAAATATGGTGTACGGTTAAGATGAAACAGCGTGTTGTAGTGATTTTAGGGCCTACGGCTACAGGTAAAAGTAAGATAGGGTTGATGTTGGCACAAAAATTACATGGAGAAATTATTAGTGGTGACAGTATGCTGGTGTACCGTAGGATGGATATAGGCACGGCAAAACCGTCTGTGGCAGAAAGAGAACTTGTGCCGCATCATTTAATTGATATTTTGGAACCGGAAGAACGTTATAATGCTTTTCGGTTTCAGCAGATGGCAGGAAAACTTGTCCAAGAAATTAATGCACGTGGTAATTTGCCGATAATTGTTGGCGGTACCGGACTTTATATACAGGCATTATTAGAGAATTATGAATTTGATGAGCCGTGTTCCACTAAAAAAACAGTTGGTGAATTTGATGCAGTGGTTTTTGGATTAAAAATGGAACGCGGTTTTCTATATGAGCGGATTAATCAACGTGTTGATGATATGCTGTCGGCAGGTTTGGAGCAGGAAGTTAAAGATTTGTTGTCAGCGGGAGTTCCGTCTGATGCCCAAAGTATGAGGGCTATCGGTTACAGGCAGATGTTATGGTATTTGCAGGACGGTATGCCTAAGGATGAGGCGGTTGAAAAATTGAAACAGGCAACTAGAAATTTTGCCAAACGTCAGTTTACATGGTATCGCCATATGGAATATATAAAATGGTTTGAAATTGACAGAACATTGGATTATCAGAGTGTTTGCAAAGAAATGAGTAAAACACTTGTATATAAATGGAATTTAGTTTACAATTAAATGGACAGAAAAGGAGAATAAAATGGCAAAGGCGAAACGTAAAAGAGTAAAACCTTGGGGTTGTATAATGTTTATTGTCTTTTTGGCAATAATTTCTATGGTTGGAGGATTTCTTTATACGGTCTTTTTTGGAAGTAAGGATATTCTTAATCCCCCTGTTAGTAATGGACAAAAACAAACAATATCTTTTATTGATGAATCTATAGAAGCACAACGGACATTGGATGAAATTTTGTTAAAACAGACAGGTTGGCAATTGGTTGAAAAGGCACATGGCAACAAGGAAGTCAAAATATCAGAAACAGGTGCCGCTATTCAGTTGAATGAACGTTATATTGGTGTAGGTGTTCCTGAAACTATGACACCTGCCGCAGCAGGAGCGTGGTTAAAGAAAAAAGTTGCTAATGCCGGTTTGGTTTATATTGATGGCTATGAAGAATTATATAATGGCAAATATGATGGCTATAAATGTCAGGTAGGTATTGCACTTAAAGCGGGTAAAGGTAAACGTAATTTTACAGTTGATACCGTTCATTTCTTTAATAATTTGAATTTGACACGTAAACAGGAAACAAAACCTGTAGTACAACGGCATTTTGACGGAAAACTTGCCATTGTAATTGACGACTGCGGAACAGATATCAAACAGGTGCGTGCGTTGCTGAATTTGGATGTGCCGTTTACTTTCTCTATTTTGCCGAACAAAGATTTTAGTAGCGACATTTTATCTGCTGTAAATACCAAAGGCCGTGTGGCACTTTTGCATTTGCCGATGGAACCGTTAAATCGTTCAGCTATGAGTGAAGGTGCAAATACAATTACAAGTGATATGACACCTCAACAAATGTCAGAAATGACACTTAAACATTTAAAAGGTCTTTATGGTGTAGTGGGAGTAAATAATCATCAAGGTTCCAAAGTTACCGCCGATGCGGGACAAATGAAAACAATTTTGAGTGTTTTGAAATCTGAAAATATGTTTTTTCTTGACAGCAGAACAAACAGTCAGACCGTTGCCCGTGATGTGGCAAGGGAAATGGGCGTTAAGACCTGTATGAACGATAAGTTTTTAGATAATAGCACAGATGTGGACACCATTCGTGATGAAGTGTATAAAGTAATGGAAATGGCAGAACAAAATGGTAGTGCTATCGCTATATGTCATGCCCGGCCTCATACGGTGGCAATGTGGAAAAAGTATTTGAATGAATTTAAGGCAACTGGGATTACCTTTGTACCGGTTACCGATTTGCTTTATTAATATAATTGAGGTGAAATAAGTAAAATGAGAACTGCAATTTTGATGGCGTTGTTGACCGCATTATTATCATTGTTAGGTGATTATTTTGGCGGTTTGCAAGGTTTTCAAACAATGTTAATTATTTCTATTGTGATGAATCTTATTGTATATTGGAACAGTGATAAGATGGTTTTAAGCCAATATCATGCAATTCAGGTGGATGAAAAAACAGCACCGGGATTGTATGGTACTGTAAAAAAACTTGCTACAAAAGCAAAACTGCCGATGCCAAAAGTTTATATCATTAAAAGTAATGTACCTAATGCTTTTGCCACAGGCAGAAATCCAGAACATGCGGCAGTAGCGGTCAATACCGCATTGGCGGAGATGCTGACACAAGAAGAATTGGAAGGTGTACTTTCCCATGAATTAACCCATGTTAAGAACAGGGATATTTTGATTAGTACAGTGGCGGCAACTATGGCGGGAATGATTACAATGATTGCCCGTTGGGGAATGTTCTTTGGCGGCGGCAGGGACGAAAATGGCAATAGCCGTAACCCTATTGTGGGTATTTTGGTTATGATTTTGGCTCCGTTGGCTGCGGCATTGATTCAAATGGCTGTAAGCCGTTCCAGAGAATATAAGGCGGACGAAGGCGGCGGACAGATTAGCGGTAATCCTGATGCTTTGGCAGACGCATTGGAAAAGATTGATGCTTATGCAAAACATATTCCTATGCAAGGTGCTACGGAAGCAACAGCCCATATGTTTATTATTAATCCGTTAAAAGGGTCCGATATAAAATCTTTGTTCAGTACCCATCCAAGTACGGAAGAACGGGTAAAATTACTGCGTGAGCAGGGAAGAAAAACGAGGGGGAATGCCAGAGCGTAAATTGCTGTGGCAAAATAAAAATGGACAAACAATTATTATGGTTAAAAAAGTTTAGTGAAACTTGTGGTGTCAGTGGCGATGAAGGACGTATCAAGGCATTAATGCTGGAACGTCTGTATGGGTTTGCTGATGTCAGTTATGACAAACTTGGCAGTGTTGTGTTTACCAATGCTTGCAAAGATAACAAAGCGCCTAAAATTATGTTGGCTTCCCACATGGATGAAATCGGGTTTATGGTAAAACATATTACAAAAGAGGGATTTTTGAAATTTGTTACATTGGGTGGCTGGTGGGAACAGGTAATGCTAAGCCAAAGGGTTACCGTTCATGGTGACAAAGGTGATTTGGTTGGTGTGATAGGTTCCAAACCTCCCCATATTCTTTCTCCGGAAGAACGTAACAAAGTAGTACAGAAACGGGATATGTATATTGATATTGGTGTGGAAGATGAAAAACAGGCACGCAAACTTGGTGTGCATGAAGGGTGTTTTGTTACCCCTTATGCCGAAATGGCAGTTATGGGTGACGGTAAAACATTGTTAGGCAAAGCATGGGACAACCGTATAGGTTGTGCGGTTATGGCAGATGTTATGGAAAATATCTCGCGTAAGCCGGGTAAAAATACAGTTTATGGTGTGGCAACAGTTCAGGAAGAAGTTGGTTTGCGTGGGGCGCAGACCAGTGTTAATATGTTGAAACCTGATGTTGCCTTTGTTATTGATACATGTGTAGCCGGCGGCACACCGGGCGTAGCTGATGATATTGCTCCGGCAAAAATTGGCAAGGGGATAGCCATTACAATTTTTGATGCCGGTATGATACCAAACACAGCATTGCGTGATTTTGCAATGGATGTTGCCAAAAAACTGCATATTCCCACCCAAATCAGTATAAGCGAGGGCGGGGCAACTGACGGAGGAAGAATCCATCTTCACGGAGAAGGGGTTGTGACCTTAACTTTCAGTATTCCGACCAGATATATTCATAGTCATCAAAGTGTTATCCACTTAAATGATTATCTTGGGGCGGTAAAACTGATTACAGAAATGGTTCGTGAATTGGATGCTAAAAAATACCAACAACTTTTAAAAGCGTGAAAGGAGCTTGACAAACATGGAAAAAACTCTATTGCTTATCAAACCCGACGGAGTTGAAAAACACATTATTGGTGAGGTTCTCAGCCGTTTTGAACGGAAAGGTCTGAAAATTGCCGCTTTAAAACTTATTCGTGCGACAAGACAACAGGCAGAAGTTCATTATGCGGATTTGAAGAAGAAACCTTTTTTTGGGGAATTATTGGACTATATGAGCCGTTCCCCAATCATTGCTGCGGTAATTGCAGGTGAAGATGCTGTGGCGGCAGTCCGTCAGCTTAACGGGGCAACCAATCCTTTGGAAGCAGTTCCCGGTTCCATTCGTGGTGATTATGGTATCTATATTGGGGAAAACATTGTGCATGGTTCTGACAGTTTGGAAAATGCAGAGCGTGAAATTAATAATTTCTTCAAACCGGAAGAAATATTGTTATGAAGGGATAAATTATGACAAAAGCAGCAGTTTATACACGTACAGGGGATAAAGGCACAACAGGGCTTTATACAGGTCAACGGGTGCCAAAACAAAGTTTGCGGGTGGAAGCGTATGGCAGTATTGATGAAATTACTTCCGCATTGGGAATGGCACGGGCGTTGTGTGAGCATCAGGATGTAAAGGCGACTGTGCTTAAAGTGCAAACTTTATTGATGTCTATGATGGCTGATGTGGCAAGTATTGGCGGTGAACGCTATATAAATGAAAGCCACGTTACATTGTTTGAAAGCACAATTGACAAGTTTGATGAAAAATTGGAGCCGTTAGCTCATTTCTTGGTTCCCGGTGACAAGCCGGGTGCGGCAGCATTGGATTTGGCAAGAACTGCCACCCGCAGGGCGGAACGCAATTTGTTGCGGTTGGCTGAAAAAGAAGAGGTTAATCAAAATGTGTTAGTTTGTATTAACCGTCTTAGTGATTTGTGTTTTATTCTTGAACGTGTAGAAACAGAATTATAATAAGTTTTATGCAAACATAGGGGATATTAGCTAATATCCCCTATGTTTTAATAAACTGCAAGCAATAAAAGCAGGCGGATATTACGTAATATCAGCGGATATTACGTAATATCCGTTTTTTAATTTAAAAGGAAAGTCGCTAAAAGTTTTGAAAAGGGTGTCACATTTTGCAGACAGTTTTGTTTTGAAATACAAAATTTTATAAAAATGCGTTCTAAAAGTGTCGCCACTTTTCACGAAAGTGGCGACACTTTTACTTTGACTTTTGCTGCTTTTCACTTTGAAAAGCGATGTGATTTTGAATTTGCAAAGCGGAATTGCTTTTTATTTTATCAGTTGTCGCAAACTGGCAACCATAGCGTATTTTGTCGTGGGACAACCGGGGGAATTTTTTGTCCGTAGTGCCATACATCCACCACCGCACATAGGGAGCCAAATGCATTGCTCACATTTTTTTTGCAGTTTGGACTGTTTGTTACGTTTGTCTTTGCCGCTACAAAATTTGTGGACATTGCCGATATCGTTGCCGCTAAATGTAAAGTCCTCCCAACAAATCTTTAGGTCACCGTTCACATCAATGCAATATGCGCCGGGCATTTCCGCCATACAAAATTCAATTTTGGGCAATCCACGTGTATTTTTGATACTTATTTGTTTTGGGTTCAGTGCCATAAATTTTTCGGTTACGGACAACAATTCTTTTTCTGTGGCATAGTCCGATTCTGTACCTTTTAAAGATGCCATATACCATTTTACATATTTGCTGTCGGCATAGCGTTTGTCCAGTTGTTCTGCCAATTTCAGCAAGTCCCTGACATTCTTTTTGTTTACATTCAGGCGGATGTTGGTGTTGATTTTGTATTTGTCAGCAAGGTCAATATTTTTTAGTACTTTGTCCAAATTTCCTAATTCAGGAGCGATATAATTTTTGATTTTGGCATAATTTTTTGCAGTACCGTCCAAAGTGATCTGCATATTTTTGATTTTCCACTTTGGGAAATCAGTTTTCAGCATTTTTTCGGTCAGCAAACTGCCGTTGGTGACAATGCCGGCGGACAACTTATATTTCTTTTTCAAAAAATATTTTGTCAGGCGGTCAATCATGGCGGTGTTTAAAAGCGGTTCGCCGCCAAACCATGTTATATTAAGTTGCTTGTTTTTGCCGATGTGTTTGTCGGTAAATTTTTTTATTTGTTCTTCAACGCCATCCGCCACATCTTCCCTGGTAGCGTTGTTTTCAAAACAATAGGCACAACGGGCGTTACATTTGGTGGTGGTGGCAATGGTCAGCCCCAAAGGGGCATCCTTAAGCCACAGTTTGCGAATTTTGGTTTTGTAATTTTGCAGTTTGGCAAACTCGTTGACATTTTTGGGTACCAAAAACCCTGCCGCATACAGTTCACGGAGCGTTTTTTCTTCGCCGTTTGGATTTTGCAAAAGTTGCCATTCTGTGCGGTTTAAAAGAGCGGTGCTGCAATAAAGGGTGTTATAGACCACATAAAGATTTTTTTTATGTTCCATATAATTAAAAGCAGACGGTTTAATTTTTGCGGAATATTCCAAAGGGAGTTTTTTTATTTCCTTAAAAACTTTTTCCCGTGTGGAAAATTTTTGGGCG
>JAGHTS010000298.1 GCA_018065225.1 Candidatus Phascolarctobacterium caballi | reverse complement strand
AAAATTTTTAGAAAAGTTTGTGTTCACCGTCAAACATGCCAAATCAAAAGAGAAAGGTGCATGTTTTTTTAGTTCAGCAAGTTGTGCAGTCAAAAACATACTGTCCTTGCCACCACTAAACCCAACAAGAATTTTATCATCTTGTTTAAGCATATCAAATTCAATAACTGCACGCCAAATTTTTGCTAAATTATCTTGTGTTTTCATAAGAATATTATAACACAAAAGACATTCGCTTAACACTAAACATTATCTTGCATAAATGTTAAGCAAATGTCTTTTATTTACTCCGTCATAAATTATCTGTTATCTCTTTTTCTAAAGAAATTTTCCACAACTACAAACAATACCGGTATCAAAAAGATACCAAATCCTGTTGCAATTGTCATTCCTCCAACCACTGCATTCCCCATAGAAACACGGGCACCTGCACCCGGACCCGTAGCGATTGCCAAAGGCAAACACCCTAAAATAAACGCAAATGAAGTCATAAGTATAGGACGTAAACGCAATTTGGATGCTTCCAATGCTGCCGCCAAAGGCTCCATACCATTTTCCTCCATATTCATCTTGGCATATTCAACAATCAATATCGCATTTTTTGCCGCCAAACCAATGAGAGTTATCATAGCAATTTGCATATAAACATCATTATTTTGCCCACGTAAATACTGACTTAAAAAGCAACCAAAAATTGCACTAGGCACAGAAAGCAAAACTGCCAAAGGAATTGTCCAAGATTCATAAAGTGCCGCCAAACACAAGAAAACAAATATTAACGAAATGATGTATATTTTTGTAGAACTGCTTCCCGCTTCAATTTCATCACGACTTTGATCAACCCATTCATGAGTATAAGTTGTAGGCAAAACTTCTGCACAAACCTGATTAATTGCTTCCATTGCCTGACCTGTGGAATAACCTGCTGCCGGATCTCCGGAAATTTTAATTGCCCGGGCACCATTATACCGTGTCATAACCAAAGAACTATTAGTCGGTTCAACTTTAACCAAAGTGTTTAACGGGGTTAATGTTCCCTGTCCATTACGCAAATACATAAATTGCATATCTTTGGCACTACGACGATATTCCGGACTTGCCTGAATAATTGATTTCCAAGTCCTGCCAAAAGCATTAAAATCATTAACTTCATATCCACCCAAGAAAATTTGCAAAGCATTATAAACACTGGCAACAGGAATACCCAACTGCTGCGCTTTTTCCCTGTCAACCTCAAAATTATAAGTCGGAGTACTTGTATTCAATGTGGTATAAAGCATACCAACTTCCGGTCGTGCCAGTGCCGCTTTAATAAATTCTTGTGCACGTTCACCCATCTGCAACGCATCTTCTCCACCCAAATTCATCAAATACAAACCAAGAGTGCCTGTATCAGATGCACCAGGCAATGCCGCCGGTTGAAACGCCATAACATTGGC
>JAGHTS010000161.1 GCA_018065225.1 Candidatus Phascolarctobacterium caballi | reverse complement strand
GCAATATCGTCAAAGAACGACCTAATGATTTATTAAATTTGTTAAACAAATATCCTAAAATTGACACGATAATTTGTAATGGCGGCAAGGCAGGAACAGCTTTTAAAAAATATTTTGCCAAAATGATACCGCCTCATATTAAGGTTTATTATTTTCATTCTACCAGTCCGGCTAATGCACGTATGACATTAACCGACCTTACAACAGAATGGAGTAAAGCAATTCAATAAATAATAAGACCTCTCACATTGTGAGAGGTCTTATTATTTATAAACTAAAATCAAATATGCTATAAGTATCTTCTTTCAAACAAATTTTGCCGGTATGTTTACTTAAATCATAAACTACAGTCCAATTTGTAGTTAAGTTTAAATGTTTATTTTTCAATAATTCTTTATCCTTTTCCGGTACAACTTCTAACAGCCAATCCATCACTTGCTGGTTAGTCGGATACTTTGTTTTCTTAAATCTGCTTTCTATCATCTTTGTCCGTGCAAAACCATTTTCCCCTTCAATCTTATCCATCGGCGTAATCCAATAATTTGCAGCTGTTTGATGTTTGGCTGTAAATGCTTTTGGCTGTGCAATAAATTGATTGTTTACAAATTCCACCACTGCAGAATCACCATAAGCATCATTTAGCAACCAATGGTACGCGCATTTTTTGTTTGCAAAAGCCATTTTAACATCCAACTTGGCAAACTTTTCCAAAGCATCCTGCACACTTCTGGCATTATCAAGCATATATCGGGGAACCAGTCCGCTGAAAATTTTTGTTAACCCGTTATCTATAGGATTGCTGACACCGGGAACCCATAAAGTGGCAATGGAAAAACCTTTTTCATTAACCCCGCTCATAACGTAAAAAGGTGAATATAATAATGCTTCCTGCCCTGCCAAACTGCTTATAAAATCATTCTTTTTCATTCCCAGCCAACCCATATCTGCCACACCTACACTGGCATATTTTTCTGGTGGTACAGTATGCACAATCAACGTTGCCCGTTCATCTTTAGACATATCATAATTATGCCCTAACAAAGGATGGTCTTCAGGGTTAACTGCCGCGATTGCCGTACAAGCAAAACTGCATGACAATGGCTTATATTGGGAAGTGCTTTTTGGCAACAAAATACTTTGAATATCTGCCTGCAAACTTTCAGGATTAACAGGGCCTGCCGCCAAAACATCGTCCAATTTATAATCGCCTTTATAAGTGACTTCAAACAAATAGCCATTTTTATCCACACGACGCAAACTGCCAATAGTATCCTTTTGTTCTGCTGTGTGATAATTTGCTGCCAATGCCACACTTGTCATCATCAACATTGCAATTAAACTTTTCCAAATCTTCATTCTATTATTCCCCCTCCAAGTACTAAATCATTATTATAAAACACAACAGATTGCCCTGCTGTAATTGCCCTTTGTTTTTCTTTAAACGTTACAAAACAACGTTCTCCATTACAATTTACTTTACATTCCGCAGTTGTTGCCTTATAACGTATTTTAGCACTGCAAACAAATTCTTTGCCACATGGCACTAAAAAATTTACATCCTTACAAATAAGTTTATCTGTAAACAATTCTTCATCTTTACCCAAAATAACCGCATTCGTACCCGCATTTTTACTAATCACATATAACGGATGCTCCCATGCAATACCCAACCCTTTACGCTGTCCAATAGTATAACACGCCATTCCTTGATGTTTGCCAATCTTTCTGCCATCAGACAACTCAAAATTTCCTACATGACTATGCCGCAAACCCTCTTGTTGTAACACATGCATATAATCACCATTTGGCACAAAACAAATATCCTGACTGTCAGATTTATGTGCCACTTCAATTCCTGCCGCCATTGCTTTCCTGCGTATTTCTTCTTTGGTATATTCTCCCAACGGCAACAACAGTTTTGGCAAAAAATCTACAGTTATGCCATACAGAACATAACTTTGGTCTTTTGCCAAATCTTTGGCACGCAACAATACTTTTTGCCCATTGCGTTCCCCCACACGGGCATAATGTCCTGTTGCAAATTTTTCACAACCAAATTGTTCCATATAACCGGCAAGCACGCCAAACTTGATATATTTATTACAATCAACACAAGGGTTTGGTGTTCGCCCGTAATCATATTCCTGCACAAAACGGCTGATTACCAGCTGATGAAAAGCCGCACACAAATCAACAACATGATGTTCAATCCCCAATTTTTCACATACCGTTGCCGCATCTTTAACATCTTGAACATCAGCACCCTGCCACATTTTTGCAGTAACGCCAACTGGTGTGTACCCCTGTTCTTTTAATAATAAAGCCGCCACAGCGGAATCTACTCCGCCGGACATGGCTGTCAAAACTTTCACTATGCCGAAATTATACCAAAAAGCAATAAGTTTTGCCAATTCCTTTACCTTATGCTAAAATAAGTAATTACTTACAGGGAGAAAAAAATGGATTCAGAACACAACGAAAAAGAATTTAAGAAATACTTGGAAAAATTCCAAAAAGAACCGGAATTGACAAAACTGCTTAACAAAGTCACCTTTGCCGAACTGTTTACCGATAAATTTTTGCAGGAAAACAGTAAATGGAAAGATATGGACGACTTAGTTTTTCGCGGGGATTTTGGCATTATGAATTTATGGGAAGTGGAAAATGTCAACCAAGATGCATGGAATGCCTATGTCGCCAAAAATTGCGAATGTACCACTTGGCATGATTTTGGCAAATTGGCAATGCTCTGTTGGATGCGTGAAAAATACAAAACATGGAAAGATACACAAAAATGATATTATGACTTTGTAGCTCAGTTGGATAGAGCACCTGCCTCCTAAGCAGGGGGTCGTGGGTTCAACTCCCGCCAAGGTCACCAGTATTTATGCGGGTTTCACGAAAGAGTGAAACCCGCTTGTTTTAAATCCAGTCAAAATCCAGTCAAAAATATTTGATTCAAATAAAAAAGTGGACTTTTATGTATTAAATAAAGTCCATTTTTTTTATAAATTAATCAAAATTTTCAATGTAACAACACAACCAACTATTCCCGCAAACAGCCAATCGGTACGACTAAAACACCATCATCTCTACAATAAGCAAAATCTGTCCCTGTAACAATCATCATAAATGATGGCTGTTGTATCTTATCCGTTTTTATTTTATCACGCAACTGTAATAAATGTTTTGCTGCCTC
Organism: Candidatus Phascolarctobacterium caballi; assembly: GCA_018065225.1. Lineage (GTDB taxonomy): Bacteria > Bacillota > Negativicutes > Acidaminococcales > Acidaminococcaceae > Phascolarctobacterium_B > Phascolarctobacterium_B caballi. The sequence goes on along the minus strand of JAGHTS010000161.1, from coordinate 1,280 downwards.
ATCTACCTGTCCAATCCCCAATTTAATTTCTACCAAAGCCCAACGCCCATCATTTAATGACAATATTGCATCTGTTTCCAATCCACTGCTATCCCTATAATGATAAATCTGTCCATCAATAGCTTCAATATAAACACGCAAATCTCTGTCGACCAACGATTCAAATAAAAATCCAAGATAATTAAAGTCATGCAATAAACGTTCCGGCGTCAACCGCATAACTGCCACTGCAATAGACGGATCAACAAATTGCCGTTTCGGTGATGTTCTAATTGCCGTCTTACTACGTAAAGACACATTCCACGCCGGAATGTTTTCTACTACAAATATTCTTTCTAATGCATTAAGATATTGATTAACCGTTTTATCTGATAATGTCATATCTTCACTTCCCATAGCAATATCATCACATATTGTTTTAATCGTTACAGTTGTTGAAATATTACGTGCTAATGACCGTAACAATAAACGTACACGTGCTGGATTTTTTACTATCCCATCAACCCTGTTAATATCACTATTTATAACACCATCAACATAATTTATCGCATGCCTAAATTTATTCTTACTTTTATCAATCACAGCCTGTGGCCATCCTCCACGGACAATCGCTTCAATTATTCCATTAATATCAACTGCAGAACGAGATGATATGTTCTTTTTCCCATTAAATAAATCATTTAAAGAAACTGTTCCATTAGATTCACCCGATTCGAAAAGGCTCATTGGTCTCATCATTACCCTGGCAATTCTTCCTGTACCAGTATGTTGAACTTGATTGTCTACCGGAACAGCAGATCCTGTAAGGATAAACTGGCCATTTTCTCCTCTTTGGTCTACAGCAAAACGAACTGCGTCCCAAAGTACAGGGACATCTTGCCACTCATCCAACAAAAGAGGAACTTCGCCCTCCAACAATAACGACGGTTTAGTTTGTGAAATCCTTAAATATTCCAACCTTTTATCCTGGTCTTGTAAAAAAACTGCACTCTTGGCAATTTCTGTACCAGTCCTTGTTTTTCCACACCATTTTGGACCCTCTATTAATACTGCACCCGTATACTCTAATGTCTCATTAATAATTTTATCAGTTATTCTATTTAAATATTTTGATTTCATCTTTTTACCCCATTTTTCTTAATTTTACGCAGTTATTTTAACATTTACTTCTTAAAAAAGCAAGTTTTTACTTCCGATTTTATCGTTTTTTTACTTCCGATTTTATATATAAATTCATCTTTCAAAAATCTTTCCAAAAATTTGGCATAAGTACTATGCAG
>JAGHTS010000315.1 GCA_018065225.1 Candidatus Phascolarctobacterium caballi | reverse complement strand
ATTATAATCACAGGAACTTTTTACCATAATTTTTCATTTTTAGTTTTAAACTTTTCATTTACTTTGAGGGCAGGCAGCGATTAACCATCTTGCACAAGAGGGTGGCACACTTTGTGTGACGGGTGATTGATTATTATTTATTATCAATCCTCAGTCACTTCGTGACAGCCCCTTTTCAAAGGAGCCAATGGGGAACGGGAGCGACGAAGATTTGCAAAATACTGTTGCCATCTTGGGCAAGAGGTGGCTTTGGAGAAAAAGGCATGGCAGATTTTGATAAATGGAATCAGATATTATCTCATTCACTTTTTTTATATAATAAGGTATAATATTTAATTATTAAAATACAAAGTGTAAGGTGGGGCAATAATGTTATTTAAAGCCGTTTGTACTTGAAGTGAGGAACATATTGTCTGCACATAATGCAAGTACCATTTAATTAAATGTAAATCATTCACATTTAAATGGAATTCATACATATAATTCAACGGATAATATGAGATTATTGATTTTTCATGTGAAAAATCCCTTGTATATTTTAGTAGTGTCTATTTTTTTTCGTGCGGTGCGCAAAATACGTAAAATTATACAAAAGTACAATGGAGAATACTTAAATGGAAAAATTAAAAGTCATTCAGTTTTTAGATGTTATGAATGACGGCGGTGCTGAAACCTTAGTTAAAGATTATTTATTAATGTTGGATAAGGAGCAGTTTGATGTAGTTTTAGTTAATATATGGCAGGCACATAATACGGCTAATTGGGAGATTGTTACGAAAAACAAAATACGAATCATAACAATTTATCCGTGGTGGTTTTTGAGGTGGTGGAACATACCATGTATGGTTTTACATAAATTAATAAAAAAATGGTATATTCCATGGCGGTTAAAGAAGATTATAAAAAACGAAAAACCAGATATAATTCATGTCCACCATTTTCTTTTGCGTTATTTAAAAGCAATAGCAAAAGAATTAACAAATATCAAGTTGTTTTATACATGTCACAGTTTGCCGAAATTTTTTTTGGGTGATAATCAGTCACCTGAATATTTGGCAGCGGCATATTTAATTAAACACAATAATTTGCGGTTAATAGGTCTTCATGCAGATATGGTTGTGGAATTAAATAATATGTTTAATATTGACAATACATTTTTGCTTAATAATGGGATAGATTTTAGATGTTTTAATAATAATGCGACAACAAAAGATATTGAACGCAATGATTTGCATATTCCCCAAGATGCTTTTGTTTTAGGACATGTTGGCAGTTTTAAAAAACCCAAGAATCACAAATTTTTAGCGGACATATTTATCAAAATTGCTGCAAATAATCCTAAGGCGTATCTTTTAATGGTTGGAAGCGGCTGGTTGGGAAATGGTGGCTGGCGAAAATGGTTAATACAGAAAAAACTTAATTTTGCGGGGTTGAAAGGGCGATATCAAATATTATCTAATCGCTCTGATATTAATAAAATTTTAAAGGCAATGGATGTGTTTCTCTTTCCTTCATTGTGGGAGGGTTTAAGTATTGCATTGGTAGAAGCCCAAGTTTCTGGATTAAGATGTGTGGTAAGTGATGCAATTAATAAAGCAGGTATTTTGACGTCAAAATGCAAAGTGCTTCCTTTAGGGGATGCAGATTTGTGGGCAAATACAATATTAAACAATGATGCTGATGATAAATCGTTCAACAATTTTGATGATTGGAATATGCGAAAAGAAATAAAAAAATTAGAAATGTTTTATAAAGGCGAAGATAATATAAAAAAGACGGAATAAGTATGCAAGACAAAAAAATTTCAGTTATAACGGTTGCGTATAAAAACAGTAAAGTTGTTGTTGATTTACTTAATTCTATTGCCAAATACAATGATATTGGCAATGAGTTAGAAGTTATTATCGTTGATAACAGTCCTGAGGATGCGAGGATTGAGGAAGTAATAAAAGTTGCTGATTATAAAAGCTATATCTATATTTCTATATTATTTTAATAAATATAATTTGGATTTTTGCAATATATAAAGAGTTTATACTTTGGAGAAAAATTTAAGTTTAAAATTGAAACTTTATTTTGTCCTCAAAAAGCACAATGGAGAAAAATATATCATTAAAATGATAGAGAAGCAATTCCCGGAAATTATAAATTAAAGGAGGGATTGAATACAAAATGAAAGGCATTATACTTGCCGGCGGAGCCGGCACAAGATTATATCCGTTGACCATGGTGACATCAAAGCAGCTGTTGCCGATTTATGATAAGCCAATGGTGTATTACCCATTATCAACATTAATGTTGGCAGGGATAAAAGATATTTTGATTATTTCCACACCTACGGACTTGCCAAATTTTGAGCGGTTGCTGGGCGACGGTTCCCAGTTTGGCATTAAGTTGAGTTACAAAATTCAGCCAAGCCCCGACGGGCTTGCCCAGGCATTTATTTTGGGTGAAGAGTTTATTGGTGATGACGCCTGTGCCATGGTGTTGGGTGACAATATTTTTTATGGTATGGGGTTTGGTGATATTTTAAAATTTTCCGTAATGAAGGCAGAGGAACAAAACAGGGCAACCGTGTTTGGCTATTATGTCACCGATCCGGAACGTTTTGGTGTGGTGGAATTTGACAAAAATCAGAAAGCAATTTCCATTGAGGAAAAGCCCAAACAGCCAAAGTCCAATTATGCGGTAACAGGTTTGTATTTTTATCCGGCAGGTGTCAGTGCCAAAGCAAAACAGGTCAGACCGTCCGCCCGTGGGGAACTGGAAATTACCACATTGAATGAAATGTATTTGCAGGAAGGAAAACTGGACGTGCAGTTGTTGGGCAGGGGATTTGCGTGGCTGGATACGGGTACGATGGATTCATTGTTGGAGGCATCTGATTTTGTGCAGATGATTGAAAAAAGGCAGGGAATAAAGATTTCGGCATTGGAAGAGATTGCTTATAGGTATGGTTGGATTGACAAGGATACATTGTTAAAGTCAGCTCAAAAGTATGGCAAATCGCCTTATGGAGAGCATCTTAAGAATGTGGCGGAAGGGAAGATTAGGGAGTAGATGAGGATGAAAGAATGAAAGAGTGAAAGGATAGATGTTGAGATGATGAAGGGAGAATTAGAAGAGTTATCATTTAAATTTTCGGTTGAGATATTAAGATTTAGTAAATATTTAAGAATGAACAAAGAGTATATAGTTGCTGATCAAATTGGACGTGCCGGAACATCTGTTGGTGCTAATATTCGTGAAGCACATTATGCCCAAAGTAAGTTGGATTTTATAAATAAATTATCGATTGCCTTAAAAGAAGCTAATGAAACAGAATATTGGCTTGAATTGGCTGAATAGACAATTGATGTGGTTACAGATAAAATAAATGATTTAAAAAATCAATGCAATGTTATTAAATTAATTTTAATTTCTTCTATTAAAACCGCTAAAAATAATATAGAAAAAGTAAAAAAGGATAAATAAAAATTTTTATTAACATTTTCATTCTATCATCCCATCATTTTTTCATTTTAAAGAGGACTTATGCGAGTATTAGTAACTGGTACTGCCGGTCAATTAGGTTATGACCTAATGAGGGAACTGAATAAACGGCAAATTGAGTCGGTTGGCACTGACAGGACTGATTTTGATATCACTGATGCACGGGCGGCTGAAAAGTTTATCATGAATGTTAAGCCGGATGCAGTGATACATTGTGCTGCCTATACAGCAGTTGATGCGGCAGAGGACAATGTTGGCTTGTGCCGAAAAATCAATGTGGACGGCACGGAAAACATAGCCAAAATATGTGCAAAAATTGCTGCCAAGATGATATATATAAGCACGGATTATATTTTTGGCATTTCTTGTCCATCCACATCAGGAGGTGCGTTTGCGGGAGTTAAACCTTATGAAGTTGACGATATTCCCAATCCTTTGAATGTTTATGGTCAAAGCAAATTGGATGGTGAGTTGGCAGTTAAAAAATATTTGCAAAAATATTTTATTGTCCGTACTTCCTGGGTGTTTGGCAAAAACGGTAATAATTTTGTAAAAACCATGTTGCGGCTTGGCAAGGAACGGGAACAGTTGAATGTGGTTGATGACCAAATTGGCAGTCCCACATATACGGTGGATTTGGCAAAATTATTGGTGGATATGATTCAAACTGAAAAATATGGAGTGTTTCATGCCAGCAATGAAGGGTATTGCAGTTGGGCGGAGTTTGCGGCAGAGATTATGCAACAGGCAGGGTTGAAGTGTAAAATTGTACCGATTACATCGGCAGAATACCCTGTAAAAGCAAAACGTCCTTTTAACAGCAGGTTAAGCAAAAATTGTTTGGATAAAAATGGTTTTGCAAGATTACCAAGTTGGCAGGATGGATTGAAAAGGTATTTGGA
>JAGHTS010000229.1 GCA_018065225.1 Candidatus Phascolarctobacterium caballi | reverse complement strand
CATAAGGGTTGCCCCTAATGGATTTTGCATGACGGGCCTCCGTATGCCAACGGGCGTATTCATATGGGTACGGCGTTGAACAAGGTTTTGAAAGATATTATTATCAAATACAAATATGCGCGTGGTTTTGACACTCCGTATGTGCCGGGTTGGGATACTCACGGTCTGCCGATTGAGCATGCGGCAATTAAACAACTGGGTTTGAACAGGGATGAGATTGACCCGTTGACCCTCCGCAGGAAATGTCAGGAGTTTGCGTTGGACTGGCTGGACAAACAGCGGGCAGATTTTAAGCGGTTGGGGGTGTTGGGTGACTGGGAGCATCCTTATGTTACTTTGCACAAAGATTTTGAGGCGGAGCAGTTGCGTGTCTTTGGGGATATGGCAAAGAAGGGTTATATCTACAAAGGCAAGAAATCTGTTTATTGGTGTCCCCATTGTGAAACTGCGTTGGCGGAAGCGGAGATTGAGTATGCGGAGCAGAAGACGCCGACAATTTTTGTAAAGATGCCTGTGGTTGACGGCAAGGGGAAACTGCCTGCGGCGGTGAACGGCAAAAAAGTTTTCTTTATCATTTGGACGACTACGCCCTGGACTATGCCTGCCAATGTGGCGATTGCACTTAACCCCAAGTATGAATATGCTTTTGTGGAGTGTGACAATGAGGTTTATGTTTTGGCAAAAGATTTGCTTGCAACAGTTGGTGAGGCGTGCGGCAAAGATTTGGGGAATGTTTTGGCTACTGCGGTCGGCAAGGATTTGGAAGGGATTGACTGCAAGCACCCGTTTGAATATATGGACAGGAAGTCCGTTGTGGTGTTGGCTGATTATGTAACTTTGGATGCGGGCACGGGTTGTGTGCATATTGCCCCGGGGCACGGTGTTGAGGACTTTGAGGTTGGTCTTACTTACAAACTGCCGATTATTTGTCCTGTAGATGAAAAGGGCAAACTGACTGCGGAAGCGGGTGAAAAATTTGCCGGGATGTTTGTGTTTGATGCCAATATTCCTGTGCTGAAATATTTGGCGGAAACGAATATGTTGTTGGGCAAAGCGAATATCAAGCATCAGTATGCCCATTGCTGGCGTTGCAAGAATCCGGTTATTTTCCGTGCGACGAGCCAATGGTTTGCGTCTGTGGACGGGTTCCGTGATGATGCGTTGCGTGCTATTGACAAAGAAGTTCAATGGATTCCTGAATGGGGTAAGAGCCGTATTCACAATATGGTGGAGGAACGGCACGACTGGTGTATTTCCCGTCAGCGGACTTGGGGTGTGCCTATTCCTGTGTTCTATTGTGAAGATTGTGGTGAGCATTTGATTAGTGATGCCACTATTGATAATTTGGCAAAGATTGTGGAAAAAGAGGGGTGTGATGCTTGGTGGCAGCATAGTGCGGAGGAGTTGTTACCAAGCGGTACAAAGTGCCCGAAGTGCGGCGGCACGCATTTCCGCAAGGAAACGGATATTATGGATGTGTGGTTTGATTCCGGTTCCACCCACAGGGCTGTGGCGGCAAAGCGTCCTGAACTGGGCTGGCCTGTGGATATGTATTTGGAGGGCAGTGACCAGCACCGTGGCTGGTTCCAAAGTTCTTTGCTGACAAGTGTGGCTACGACGGGTAAGGCACCGTATAAATCTGTATTGACTCATGGTTATGTGGTTGACGGTGAGGGCAAAAAGATGAGTAAATCTGTGGGCAATGTTATTGTGCCGCAGGATGTTATTGACCAGTATGGGGCAGATATTATCCGTTTGTGGGCGGCATCCAGTGATTATAAGGCGGATATCCGCATCAGTCCCAAGATTTTGAAACAGATGAGTGATGTGTACCGTAAAATCCGTAACACTATCCGCTATCTGTTGGGGAATTTGTCTGACTTTGATTATGCAACAGATAAAGTTGATTATAAGGATATGTTGGAGATTGACCGTTGGGCTTTGATGCATTTGCAGATGTTGAAAAAGAATGTTACGGCGGCGTATGACAGTTATGATTTCCATGTGCTGTATCATGCCATCCATAATTTCTGTACGGTGGAGATGTCCGCATTTTATTTGGATATTTTGAAAGACCGTTTATATACTGAAAAAGCCAATGGCAGGGAGCGTCGCAGCGCCCAGACGGCTATGTATGAAATTTTGTTGGATTTGGTGGTGATGTTGTCACCTGTGTTGAGTTTTACTATGGAAGAGGTTTGGCAGTTTATGAAAAAACCTGCCGGCTCGCCCTTGTCCGTTCAAATGGTGCCTTGGCTTGAAGTCAAAAAGGAATATCTTGATGAGGCATTGGAGAAAAAGTGGGATGAGTTTATTGTTTTGCGTGGCGAAGTGACCAAGGTTTTGGAAATGGCACGGCAGAACAAACAGATTGGCAACAGTTTGGAGGCGGCTGTGGAATTGCACGCCACAGGTGAGGCATTGCAGATTTTGCGTCAGGTGGAAAAAGATTTGCCAACATTGTTGATTGTGTCACAGGCAAGTTTGGTTGACGACAATAATGGTGCAATCAAGACGGAAAGGGAAGATTTGACGATTACTGTCAACAAGGCAGTGGGACATAAATGTGAGCGTTGCTGGACTTACAGCGAGGCGGTGGGCAAGGATGCGGAGCATCCGACTTTGTGTGCCCGTTGTGTAAATGTGTTGAAGTAAGTTTGAAGGGAAAAGATTATGCGTATTGTAGTGGCAGGTGCCGGTGAATTTGGTTTGAATATCGCGCAGCTGTTGTTAGCGGAAGAATTTGATATTGTTGTGGTGGACAACAATCCTGACAAGATAAAAGCAATTCAGGGAACGCTTGATTGTCTGCTGATTGAGGAAAACGCCTGCAACGGTTCTTTGTTCAGGCGGCCTGATGTGGCAAATGCAGATATGTTTATCGGCTGTATGGATGATGACGAGTTAAATATGGTTGCCTGTATGTTTGCCAAACATCATGGGATTAAGCATACTGTTGCCTGTGTCCGTAATGCCGATTATATGCGGTATGAAAAAGAGTTTATCAATAATGAAATGAAGATTGATTTGCTTTTGAATACGGATTACATTGTTGCCAAAGAAATTGTCAGGATTTTGACGGCGTCCAGTTCGCTGAATGTGGAAACTTTTGCCAGCGGCAAGGTAAAAATGTTTGAGGCGAGGATTGCCGAAGATTCACCGTTGGCAAACAAATATTTGCGGGAATTGGATTTGCCCCGGGATATTTTGGCGGCATTGGTTTTGAACGGGCAAAATATATTTGTGCCGCGTGGCAATGATATTTTGCAGGGAAATGTTTTTGTTTATTTTGTCGGCACATCTGACATTATTGCTAATTTTGAAAAGTATTTTAATTCTGTGTTTGAAAAGCCGATACG
>JAGHTS010000163.1 GCA_018065225.1 Candidatus Phascolarctobacterium caballi | reverse complement strand
TTTTTAGAACGCATTTTTGTAAAATTTTGTATTTTCAAAACAAATTTTTTAGTAGTTTTGTATACAAAATCCTAATTTTTGTATACAAAACCCAAGATTTTCATCAAAACTATGAAGTTTAAACCATATCATTTGGTTTTTCATTTTAAAAAGTAGCAAAATCAAAGTAAAAGTTACGTAACATTTAGCAAATGTTACGTAACTTTTAGAACGCATTTTTACAAAATTTTGCAGCTCCAAAACAATTATGCTCCCTCAAATACCCCTCTGACTAATTGTGCGATATTTTTGCTGTGGTCACTGACACGCTTCATATTAATCAGCAACTCCATCAACATTGCCCCATTAGTCGGATTACAAACCTGTGCGTTAAGCCGTGTAATATGATTTTCCCTGATAACTTTTTGAAATTCTTTCACTTCCTGCGCTTTATTCACTGCCTGTATTGCCATATTTGCATCATCATTTGCCAAAGCCCTTAACGCAGTGCTGTTCACATCCACAACCATTTTTGCCAATGTCCGCAATTCCTTTTTTGCCTCGTCACTGAACACCACCCCATCATCAACAATTTGATAACTGCGTTTGGCAAGGGTTTTAGCATGGTCGCCAATCCGTTCCAAATCATTCACCGCATGTAACAAATCCGTATGCTTGTCCGCCAAATCTTCGCTTAATTCCGTATAGGCAATCTTCGTAATATACTGGGTAATATCCATTTCCAACTTATCAATAATCGGCTCATGTGCCAAAACATATTTAACTTTTTTCTTATTGAAATGATTTAAAGAATCCAAAGCAAACACCACATTCTTGCGACAAATGTACCCCATCCGCAAAACTTCTTTGGTTGCCAAACTCATTGCCACACCGGGTGTATGAATCATATTTTCATCCAAGTAAACAGGTTTCATTGGTACAATATCACCCTGCTCCGGCAAAATTTTTTCCACCAGTTGCAAAAAAGGACCTGTCACAGGCATAAAGAACCACACATTCAAAATATTAAAAATGGTATGTCCGTTGGCAATCTCACGGGCAATATTCCCGTCCGGGGAAATCCACCGGATAAATTGTGCAAAATACGGCAACAGACACATGGCAATAACTACACCAATAACCTTAAACAATACATTTGCCAGTGCCAAGCGTTGGGCTATTCTCGTTCCGCTTAATGACGCCAGCACCGCAGGTGTAGCCGAACCAATATTTGCCCCCAACATAATAGGAATAGCCGTTTCCAAACCAATCAGACCATTTAATGCCAAGGCAATCAAAATACCTGTGGAAGCCGAGCTGGACTGCATTAGAACAGTTAATATCAAACCAAAAAACAATCCATAAATAGGATGGCTGCCCATTCCCGTTACCAAAGTTGTAAACCATCCTTCTTCTGCCAATGGGCGCATTGCCATACCCATCAATTCCATACCAGTCATCAAAACACCAAAACCTAAAACAACCATACCAAGGGAATGGGTTCTGCTACGCTTGGCAAACACTTGCACCAAATAACCGATAAAGACAAAACCCATAATGTAATCTGTCAACTTAAAAGCGACTAACTGAGCGGTCATAGTAGTACCAATACACGCCCCCATCGTCACCCCAAATGCCTGTTGCAGATTTAACATTCCCGCATTGACCAATCCCATAGCCATAACAATGGTCGCCCCCGATGCCTGAAGCACCGCAGTTACCATTGTGCCAAGGGCAACACCCATGGCAAGCATCCCCGTAAGTTTTTCCAGAATCTTTTGCAGCTTCGCTCCTGCGACACGCTGAAGGTTATCGCCCATCAGCTGCATGCCGTACATAAAGAGTGCCACACCACCCAAAAGACCCAACACACGAATCAGCATCTTTTCCCTCCTTTTTTAATTTTTAAAACGCACCCAGCGTTTTCCACAAAAATATCCAACAGAACAACGTGAAACAACTTAATGCAGTTGAATAAACCACGCAGTTCCCTGCCAACACATCATCACTGTCCATCATTTGTGCCATAGCATACGAAATGACTGCCGTAGGCGCACCAAACATCACTAATAAAGTTACAAATTCAATGCCTCTAAAACCATATAAATATGAAACTGTCAGACAAACACCCGGTATCACCAGCAACCTGCCCAACACACAAATAATCACATTGTACCAATTAGGTTTGCCCATCTCACTAAAAGATGCCCCCAAAATAATCAAAGCCAAAGGAGAAGTCATCATGGCCAACTGCACAACCAATTTATCCAAAAAAACAGGCAGTACCACGCCCAACAAACGTAATACTGCCGCCGATATAAACCCCATAACCATCGGGTTAAGAACAACCCCTTTTAACATTACATAAAAGTTAAGTTTTCCGCCTCTAAAATATTCCAAAGTAACTACTGCCAAAATATTATAAAAAGGTACAATAATTGCTACCATCATAGCAGTAACTCCGGCATTTTCTATACCAAACATATTTATCACCACAGGATAGCCCATAATAACAAATTTGGAACGGTACAAATTTTGAATCATTGAGCCCCTGACCTTTTCATCTTTACTGACCAAACAACTAAACACCCATGACACAAGCCACAACATCACTACTGCCACAATCCCATAAATCAACAAATGCGGTCGGTAATCAGAAATCGTGGCATGATAAGTTGAATTAAACAACATAAAGAAAAAGAATACACGAAAAACAACACCATTTGTCCGCTTTAATTCCGCCTGATTCAACCAATCTTTTTTCTTAATCAACATACCTATCAACATTAAAACTGCCATAGGCAAAACCGCATTGACTGATAATATAAAATTGGAAAAAACGAGATTATCCATAATAT
>JAGHTS010000243.1 GCA_018065225.1 Candidatus Phascolarctobacterium caballi | reverse complement strand
TTTATAATGTTTATAGGAGAATCATAAATGGGTAAATATTACATTACAACACCAATTTATTATCCGTCTGACAAATTACATATAGGACACGCTTATTGCACGACAGTGGCCGATGCTTTGGCGCGCTATCATCGTATTAAAGGTGACGATACATTTTTTCTGACCGGTAGTGACGAACATGGTTTGAAGATACAGCGTAAAGCGGCAGAAAAAGGTGTTACGCCATTAGAATATGTTGACGGAATTATTGCTAATTTTAAATTGTTATGGAAAAAATTAAACATAAGTAATGATGATTTTATACGTACAAGTGAAGAACGACATCATAAAGTAGTCCAAAATGCCTTAAAAAAGATTTTTGAGCAAGGGGATATTTACAAAAAGAATTATGAAGGTTTGTATTGTGTTCCTTGCGAAAGTTATTGGTTAGAGCGTCAATTGGATGAAAAAGGATGTTGTCCGGATTGTCATCGTCCTGTAGAAAAAATGCAGGAAGAAAGTTATTTCTTCAAAATGAGCAAATATCAGGAATGGTGGCTTGATTTTATTGATAAAAACCCTGATTTTATTCAACCGGAGTCCCGCCGCAATGAAATGATTAATTTCGTTAAGCAGGGGTTGGAAGATTTGTGTATCACCCGTACTACATTTGATTGGGGAATTCCTGTTCCTTTTGACACCAAGCATGTGGTGTATGTTTGGTTTGATGCATTGCTTAATTATTTGACAGGCATTAAATATGGTGAAGATGAAAAGTTTTTCAAACGTTTTTGGCCGGCAGATTTGCACTTGGTGGGAAAAGAAATAGTTCGTTTTCATTCTATAATTTGGCCAATTATGTTGCACGCGTTGGGTGTAGAAATGCCTAAAAAAATTTATGGGCATGGTTGGTTGGTGGTAGACGGTACAAAAATGAGCAAATCTTTGGGCAATGTAGTTGATCCATTGGGGTTGATTGATGAATTTGGCTCAGATGCCATTCGTTACTTTTTGTTACGTGAAATTAATTTGGGTAATGACGGGAATTTTAGCAGAGATGCGTTAATTCAACGGACGAATGCTGATTTGGCAAATGATTTGGGAAATTTGCTTAACCGTACTGTGGCAATGATTATTAAATATCATAGCGGGGAAGTCAAGAATAGCAAACAAAATGATGCCGTTGATAATGATTTGATAAATTTGGCACAACAGACGGTTAAAGACTATACCAGTCAAATGGATAATATGAATATTACAGATGCCGTAAAGACAGTGTGGAATTTAATTGGCAAAGCCAATAAATATATTGATGAAACAGCTCCTTGGGCGTTGGCAAAAGATGACACAAAGCAAGCGAAATTGCAGACAGTTATGTATAATTTGGCTGAAACATTGCGTTTGGTGGCAATTATGGTGGCACCCTATATTCCAGATGCTGCACCAAAAATTTATGAGCAACTTGGGTTGGGAAATGAGCCGTTGCAATTAAGTGATGCAGTATGGGGTGGCTTGGCAGATGGAACAAAAGTGGTTAAAGGAGATCCGCTATATCCACGTACAACTGTGGACAAAGATGGCTGTACGGTTATTGGTGGTAAAAAGTATGTGGCAGGTGAAAATTAATGGCAGATAAAAAAGTTGAGCGCAATAGTTTAAATGTTGATACCACAACTGATTATCAGCATCATATTATAAAAGAACGTTATGACAAACAAGCAGACGATATCATTGCTGTTATGAAAACATTTATGGGATATCCTGTAAACGAAAATAGTGGCTTGAGCAGTTTTTATAAATGGTATGCTGATAGTGGTCTTTTGGATTACAGTATGAATAATGCAGGTGATCCGTTTGGCCCTTCTCATTTACATATTGACACATTAGAATTGGAAAAAGAAATAATAACTCATTTTGGTAAATTTTTTGATTTTCCTGAAGATAATTTGTGGGGGTTAATGGGAACAGGTGGTACAGACGGCAATCATCATGGTATTTATTTTGGGAAAAAGATTTTGTTGGCAAAAACAGGAAAATGGCCTGTGGCATATGTTTCCAAAGAAGCACATTATTCTAACCGTCGTTTGGCAGATTTGCAAGGAATGCGTGTCAAATTGATTGAATGTGACAAAATGGGAAGAATGGATCCGAAAGCATTGGATAAGGCACTTGAACCAGAGTATCCTGTATTGATAGTTTATGCTTTGGGAACAACATTTAAGGGTGCAATAGACGATATACAAATATTGGATAAGGTAATTGCAGACAAAGGGATTAAAGATGTTTATCGTCATGTTGATGCTGCTTTATTTGGAGGATATTTACCATTTACAAATCTTAAACATTTAATCAGTCAAAAAAAATTGCATTATGATTCAATAGCATTTAGCGGGCATAAATTTTTCGGAATAGATGAGCCCTGTGGGGTGTTTTTATGTACTAAAGATACATATGATGCACAAAAAGCAGACAAGATTCCCTATTTGGAAGCAAGTATGCCGATGATTTCATGTAGCCGTAATGCTTTGACACCGATGAAATTATATTGGTTGTTGCAAACACGGGGCTGGTATGCTTATGCTAGGGAAATTATGGTTTGCTTGGAAAATGCAAAGTTTCTTTATAATGAGTTATGTAAAATGCAGTGGCCTGCGTGGTTGGGATATGCCAGCAACACAGTATTTTTCAAAAAGCCGTCAGATGAGCTGATACATAAATACACATTGGCGACAGAATATGACGAGCGTTTGGGCGGTGATTTAGCACATATTATTGTTATGCAGCATGTTAAACAACCATTGTTGGAACAGTTTGTTGAAGAATTGCAAAAAGAAATTGATGCAGGTAAGTAGGGTTATTTACATAAAATTTTAGAAAAGGAGTTAATGTCATGGATTTATTTGCTCAAATTGTAGGGGATATCAGTGGATTTATGTATGGAAAATTGCTGATAATTATGTTGATAGGTGCCGGAATTTATTTCACGGTAAGGACAAAGTTTGTTCAATTGCGTACTATACCGGAAATGATTAATGCGGTAACTGAAAAACCTGACAAGGATGGAGGTGTTTCTTCGTTTCAGGCATTAATGGGTTCAACAGCATCCCGTGTTGGTACAGGGAATATTGTGGGGGTGGCATCAGCAATTTGTCTTGGCGGATATGGTGCAACTTTTTGGATGTGCCTGACGGCATTTTTGGGTGG
>JAGHTS010000196.1 GCA_018065225.1 Candidatus Phascolarctobacterium caballi | reverse complement strand
ATTATACATTTTTTGCAATAAAAATATTACATTTTTATTCTCCAGCTTCTGACATATCTGTCAGCTCCAACTTCTTTTCCGCTTCATGTAAATCAATTGTCTGCACTTCACGCAGTTTTCTATTGATTGCCCTTGTCCTTGTTCCCATCAGTTTATCCAATTCTTCATCAGTACGTTTAATATTAGTTTTCATCTTTATAAGTCCGTCCGCAAACTTTTCAAATTCCGTTTTAACAGCTCCCAACAATGCCCACACTTCACTACTACGTTGTTGAATTGCCAAAGTTCTAAACCCCATCTGCAAACTGTTTAAATATGCCGCCATCGTACTGGGCCCGGCAATCGTAATATGATACTCCGACTGAATTTTTTGTAACATTCCCCTACTGATAACTTCCGCATACAAACCTTCGGAAGCCAAAAACATAATTCCAAAATTTGTAGTAAATGGGACTTCCACATATTTATCCCTAATATCCTTTGCTTCACTTTTAACTACCGCTTCCAAATCTTTATATGCCGCCTCTATTATATCTTTATTACCTGTTTCTTTGGCATCCAACAAATGTTCATACCTATCATTTGGAAACTTGGCATCAATTGGCAATAATACCGTATTTCCCCCTTCACCCGGCAAATGAACAACATATTCTACACGATTACCTGTATTGGGAATAGTTTCAACATTTTCTTCATACTGTTCGGGCGCCAATATTTCTGACAAAATTGCACCCAACTGCAACTCCCCTAAAATGCCACGGGTTTTCACATTTCCTAAAATTTTTTTCAAGCCTCCCACATCTGCAGCCAAATGTTTCATTTCTCCCAGACCTTGATACACCTGCTGCAACTGCTCATTAACAGTCTTAAACGACTGATTAATCCGCCTTTCCAAAGTGCTTTGCAACTGTTCATCAACCGTATGCCTGATTTTCTCCAATTTGTCATCATTTTCTTTACGAACTTTTTCCAATTCCTCACTGACAATTTTTCGCAACGCTTCCAAATTTACATTGTTCGAATGTTCCATTTTCTCAATATTATGTAACATTATTTCAAAACTTTTCATTAAATTATCAGTAAGCTGCTTTGACTGCTCGTGCTGCCAGTTACCAAAAGTATTGATATTTTCGTTAATTACAGAATTAAAAGTCCCCAAAGTATTTTGAATATCTTTTTTTAATTCTCCCTGCTTTACCAAAATATCATTTTGCAGTTCGCCGAACTCCGCACCCAAATCTTTGTCCAACCCGTCACGAAAGTTATCCAAAGCTGAATAAAAATCACCTTTGTCATGACGGAATAACAATAAACAAATAACAACTAAAAAACCTAAAAAAATTAAACACGTATTTATTAAATTTACATTTAAGTTTTCTATAAAATTCATTATCAACTTCATTTTTATTTATTATATCATGAACAATTAGTAAAACAAATTTTTATAATCATGATTTTCTATTTATACAAAACAGCCATTAAATATAAAATTTAACGGCTGTTTTATCACTATCAGTTATATTTTATAAAGCATTAATCAAATAAAGGATTACACTGGTCAACACTGTCAAAATAATCATCATCGGGTCAGCAATACTCGTACGGTAATTGCGTGGATGATAACGCTTTGCCTCCCTAAACGGTCTGGCATCCAAAAAGTCCATTGGATTAGACATCAATTCCATAAACTTTTGATATAAAACCCACCATGCTCCTCCCAAAGCACCGCAAACAGCGCAAAGTACTCCGCTTACCCACTGCACAATTCCAGCAAAGGGTTTGCGATAAAACCAATCTGTATCCAAAGAAATTGCCGTATGTGGTTCCATATTATTAAGATACATCATAAAGGGAATTAACGCCATGCCCAACATTTCCACTGTACTGAAAATATGGGATGCAGTAAACGGTACATACGGTGTCATGTCAAAAGCAAAATGCCTGTACAATAAGTCAGGATAAACTCCATAAAGTACACAACCAATCGCGCCCAAAATCATACCGATTTCCATATTTTTCGGCAAAGGATTGACTATCTCCACATGTTTGTCCACGTCCTTTCGCAAGAAAATGAAATAACCCATTTTCAAAGGGATGGATAAAAAGGTACCGATGGAAGCGATTTCTAACAATGTAAACAACAAATCATGCCCTGCCGCTGCTGCCGCATTTACTGTAATCATCTTGGAAACAAAACCATTAAATAATGGTATGCCGCTGATGGAGAATGCTGCTGCAAAGAAACAAATACAGGTAATTGGCATTTTGTCCTTCATACCAGCCAACTTGTTGATATGTTTAATGCCCGTAGCATACATGATTGACCCAGCACACATAAAGAGCAGTGACTTAAAAAGAATATCGCAAAAAGCGTGAGCGGTTGCGCCATTCATGCCCATTGCCGTACCAATGCCTGCCCCGGCCACCATAAACCCCGTTTGAGAAATAATGTGATGTGCCAAAAGTTTCCGCATATCATTTTCCATGATGGCGTAACAAGCGCCATATAATGCCATCAGCGCCCCGCCCCACATCAATAATTCCATACCGCCAAAGACGCTAACCAACACATACACGGCAACTTTGGTAGTCAGGCAACTCATAAACACACCGCCTGTAATAGTGCTATTGCTATAAGCATCAACCAACCAAGCATTGACCGGTGGCATTGCTACATTTACGAAAAAGCCGATTAAAATTAACCAATAAGCCAAATCATGAGGTCCGGCCACTATATTTCCTACCAAATATTCACCGGCATTAACTTTAAGAAAAATACCTGCCAAAAGCAGATTACCGCCAAACATATGTACTAAAATATAGCGAAAAGCCGCCTTACGTGCTTCTTTAGTTTTATTGCACCAAACTAAAAACACGGAAGATATTGCCAATGCTTCCCAAAAGAAAATCAAAGTCATCCAATCTTTTGCAAGGCAGACACCAATTCCGCCACCAGCATAAGCCAAAGCACACAATGCTTCCATACGGTTGGTATTATGGCAACCGTAAACGCTGGCAATAAATGCCAACACACAAAAGATAAATGTAAACAACCAACTGAGTTTGTCAACATGTAGCCAGCCTAACTGCATACCATTAATAAACTCAAAACTGAAATCTGTTCCCAATCGTAAAGACATAGCAGCCAATAATGCGCAGAAAGGCCCGCCAACCATTACGATTTTGCGAATAGTTTTTGGTGCAACCAATGCCAAAAATCCACTTAAAATCAAAATCAGTCCGGGATGAAAAGTCATTCTTCTTCACCCCCTTTTTCATCATAATAATCTTCCGGCCTTTGCAGTAATGGTGCCATTATCATTTTGCTGACAATAATTAGCAACCATCCCCCAACAAAGCCAAATAACACGTTATAACCAAAAGGCAAAGGCCACCAGTGGGGAGCGTGCAAATGTACTCCGCACAGTTCCAAAGCCATGCTGATTAACAAAATTGCACCAGTAATATAATAGATTTGTTTTTTAGTCAATCCCATCATAATTACCAACCTCCATTCCAGCCGTAGCAAATGGCATTTGCCGCCTGTTCTGCCAATTCAAAGAAATGCGGATAACAATCCGGGAACACACCCAACACTACACTAATAACCGCTGTTGCACAAATCGGCAACAACATACACCAACTGTGAGCACCATATTTTCTACTGTTTTCATTAGGATCATGGTTAAAGTAAACCATCTTGACAACAGGCAACAAATAACCTGCCGCTAATAAGGCCGATGCCACCCAGACAAAGATATACAAAGGTTTTCCCGCCTGCAAAGCACCCAATGCCAAATTCCATTTGGAAATAAATCCAACAAAGAAAGGCACACCTGCGATGCCAAAAGATGCCACCGCAAACGCCGCACAGGTAATTGGCAATTTCTTGGCAATGCCTGCCAATTCACTGATACAATGACAATGAGTACGGGTAATAATCAACCCTGCACACATAAAGAGAGTTATCTTCATAACTGCATGTGCAACCAGATGCAAGTACGCCCCTTTAATTGCCAAAGGCGACAACAAACTTGCCCCAAGAACTATATAACTTAACTGCCCTATCGTACTGAACGCCAGACGACGTTTCAATTCGTCCTGACGCAAGGCGATAATGGACGAAATCAAAATCGTTCCTGCCGCAAACCAAGCCAAAACATCAATAACACCCAATTGCGACAAAAGTTGGGGACCAAATACAAAGCCGACAATACGCAACACTGCAAATACACCTGTCTTAACAACCGCCACAGCATGAAGCAAAGCGGAAACAGGTGTTGGGGCAATCATAGCCGCCGGCAACCAGCCATGCAAAGGCATAACTGCCGCCTTAACAGACCCTGCACAAATCATTAGCACAAAGGTCATTTGCAACACCCATTTAGGTGCCATATTGATGTTCAACAAACCGCCGGCACGAAAATCCAAAGTCCCGGCAACACAATAAACAAATACCATGCCAACCAAGAACAACTGACCGGAAATCAGAGTGTAAATCAAATATTTACGACTCGCCAACAATGCTTCTGCATTCCGCTTATGTAATACCAATGGATAAGAAGCCAAAGTAAGGATTTCATAAAAGATAAAGAATGTCAGCAAATTTGCCGCCATAGCAATACCCATACAAGCACTGATACAAATGGCAAATGCCGCAAAATACCCCGTCTGTTCCCCTTCATTATTGGCACGCATATAACCAATAGAATAGAAATTAACAGGAACCCAAAGCATAGATGCCAAAGTGGCAAAAATCATACCTGCCGGGTCTGTACGTAATGTTAAAGACAATGTATCCGTAACCTGCAATAAAGTGTACTCATAGAAATTTCCGTCAAGCACACCGGGAATCATGGAAAGAATAATGCCAAATTTCACAACAGAAGCAATACAACTCCACACTTCCCTTACATTAGGGCGATTGTTACTGAAAGCGATCAAAAACGCCGCCAACAAAGAAATACCAACTGCCAAAAATGGTCTGCAATCAATTATCGTCATCTTACAAACACCTCCGGCAATCCACTCATAATTATTCTCACCACATCACTGCTATAGAAGCCCAACACCAAGACACCCAAGCCCATCACAGCAATAGGAATCACCATACTTATAGGCAATCCCAATCTTGTTGTTACAGGATGTACTTCCGTCAAAGATGCCTCCTGCTGTACAAACATCTGTTCAATGATACGGAAAAAATAAATTGCATTCAACAAAGAACTTACCACCAACACAAAAATATAAATATATTGTTGGGCATTAAATGCTCCCAACATTAAATACCATTTGCTGAAAAAACCCGCTGTGGGCGGCAATCCCACCATAGAAAGTGCCGCCAAAGTCATGGCAATAGAGCTGATAGGCATTTTCTTGTGCATCCCGCCCAAGCGGAACAAATTGACCTCACCAAAACGATGCACAACACCGCCAATAACGAGAAATAATGCACATTTCATAAAAGCATGATTAACAATATGCAAAACACTGCCAACAAATCCATACATATTTCCCATCGCCATACCGATAGCAATATAACCGATTTGTGCCACACTGGAATAAGCCAACATTCTGCGGAAATCACGTTGTGCCAAAGCCATTACAGAACCTAAAAGCATACCCGCAATTCCCAACACCCCGATAGCATTCAAAACCGCAGTTACCACCGGATTATCCACACGGAACACATAGTATAAAAAGCGAATCATAGCATAACTGGGAACCTTGCTCATACATCCTGCAATCAAGCCTGCTGCTGCAGGATGAGCATAAGTATAAGCGTCCGGTTGCCAACCATGTAAGGGAAACAATGCCATCTTAATACCAAAACCGATAACAAAGCATCCCACCGCCATAGCAAACAACGGTGAATTCAAATAGTTTGCCGCCAACCTGCCCATATCCGCCATATTTAATGTTCCTGTCATGGCGTACATATAACCAACACCCAACAGGTACAAAGAAGCACCAATAGTACCAATCAGCAAATAACGGAAAGCCGCCAAGTTGGACTGTCTGCCACCTAAAGCAATCAAGCCATAACCTGACAAAGACATAACTTCCAAATAAACATAAAGATTGAACACATCGCCGGTAATAATCATACCGCTCATGCCCACGGTCAACAAACCGAACAAAGTATAATAGCCGCCAACATGTAACCAATCTTCATCCTTAACAAAAGGCAGTCCATAGAAAGAAACAACCATTGCCACAAAAGTTACCAACACCGCCAGCAAAGCGTTCAACGGGTCAAGCACAAACTCAATGCCAATAGGCGGTGTCCAATTGCCCATTGCATAATGAATAACTCTGTCAGGACTACCCATCACCCGTTGCAGAGTTATGACAGCATTAACAAAAGCAGCCACAATACTGGCAATGACAATGTATGCCCCCAACTTTCTTTTCAGTTTGCTGAACAACATACATAACAACGATGCCGTCAACGGCAAAAGTACAATCATAACAGGAGAGTGTTGCATCATTTGCTTGCCCTCCTTAATACTTCTACTTCCTCCACAGAACCATACAGTTCCTTAATCCTCATCAATAACGCCAACGCCACACCTGTAGTACCCAAACTAACCACAATCGCCGTCAGCATCAGTCCATGAGGCAAAGGATTGATATACATGTTCGGGTCAGTTGTTGCTCCATTCAAAATTGGAATAATGCCACCGTCTTTTTGTGCAAAACAAAGGTAAAAATAAATAACAGCAACTTGCATAACATTCATTGCCATCAGTTTCTTCATATAGTTTTTGGCAAACACCATGCCATAAACCCCAAGAAAGAACAAAATCATAACCAAGGAGTAAATACCTTTTGTTTGCAGAAATTCATTAATTACTTCCCACATTTTCTTCACTCCTTTTCACAATCGCTTCCAACAGATTGATAATTGTCATCATGACACAGGTTGCCACCCCGATTTCAATAAGGAAAATACTCCACGCATGCATTTCGTGCATAGGTTCAATATGAATCGGGAAAAAATTATAATCCAAGAAATAATCAGCACCGCCAAGCAAAGTCAGCCAACCGGTAAAGGCATACAGAAATGTACCTGCACCTGCCAACCACACACTTGTTGTCCCCTTAACATCAAAAGTTGTATCCCAACCTAAAATAATCCTGCTTAACAGCACACCGACAGAAAGCAACGCTCCCGCTTGAAAACCGCCCCCCGGTGAATATTCACCCAAGCAAAGGATAATAACACCGTACACAATGCTAAAAGGCACCAACCAACGGAAAGATGTACTTAAAACAATACCACCAAAAGCATCTTTCATCATTTGATAATAGCACCCCCTTCCGGCTCATCCGCACCTTTTTCAGGACGTCGTCCAACAGTATTGCTGGTTAATACCAACACTGTTGTCAGACCAGCCAAAAACATCACTGTTGTTTCATACATAGTATCAAAACCACGATAATCAATAATTACACCCGTCACAATGTTAGGTGAACCTGTATCTTCCGCACTGCGGGAAATATAAGTAGGCGTAACATGCTGATTGGGGGCAGTATTCACATCACCAATCTTGGGCAAAAAAGTAACATAGGAACAAAAAATTCCAGTTACCACAGCCAATAAAACCGCAACTAACCCACGCATTAATCACACCACCTATCTATCTTACGCAACACAGCCACAAAGAAAATTGTGGAGATGGCACCAATAACGCACTCCGTAAAAGCTACGTCCGGCGAACCCATCATTAAATACAACAATACAGCCGTAAAACTAAACGAACTGTAAATCACCACAGCACTCAAGATATCCTTACAAAATATCACCGCACAAGTAATAAGAATAAGGAAAACCAAAAGCACCGCTTCCACAAAATAAATCTGCATCAGTGTTCCTCCTCCTTACTCAAAACTTCCGGCGTATAATCTTTCAAAGTCCAAACAGGATGACCGCTTTTATACGCCGCTTTACCAAGAATATGTGAACCAATAGGATTAATCATATACACCAGCAAAAAAACACAAATCAATTTTGCCGCCGTCCAATCAAATCCCTGATAAATTACCAAACCGATAAAACTTAATGTGCAGCCCAAAGTTTCACTGTTGCCGCTGGCATGCATCCTTGTATAAAAATCAGGCAACCGCAACATCCCCACACAGGAACCGATAAAGAACACTGCCCCGCCCAACATAAACAAAGCCGCAACACATTCCCTAATACATTGAAGGTCCAAACTCATATGTTTTTACCCCCTAACAACTTGGCAATAATAATACTGCCCAAAAATCCCAACATGGCATAAGAAACTGCCATATCAAGATACATTTCCTGTCTGCCGTCAAGATATCCAAACAACACCAACAGCAAAATGGTATCAGCCCCAATCACACCCAAACCATTCATACGGTCATATACCGTTGGTCCTTGGAATACCCGTAATAACATTAACCCGATAACCATAATAATGGAGGCAATCAAAATATAAAAAATAATATTCATGCCGCTACCTCCCCGTTCACCACTTCAAAATTGCAGTTCCCTTCACCAAACAGCCAAGCCACCTTGCGTTGCATATCCCCGCCCAAGCAACCGTCTGCCGCCCCCGGAGTGAGAGCATGAATTTCATACAAACCGTCGGGTGTAACATTCAGCGTCACCGTTCCCGGTGTCAATGTAATACTGTTTGCCAAAACCGCATATGCCAAAGGATTATCCGCATGAAATTTAAAACGGATAATCTTAGGATCAATCTTGGTCATCATATCCTGTGCCGTAGTCGCCAACAACACATCAATATTCGCCAAAACCAACTGCCACATCAGCCAAAAAAAATACTGTATGGCTTTGGGAATTGACACGCTGAACGCATAATACAACCTTGTACCGTCAGCGTTTGGCACCAAAAGCAAAGGATAACACAACCAAGTTGTTATAACCGAGGTAACCAATCCATAAAATAAAAACTTGGGATGCATATCACCGCCGCTCATAATCAGCCAAAACACAAACAGCATCAGTACTGTGCCGGACATCTGCAAATACTTGGAACCGACAATTTTACTGTCATCAACCTTTTGTTTTGCCAAACTAATCACCTGCCTTAACGCATCATAAAAAATCATTAGACCATGTCATTTGACACAAATAAATTTATATAATGTAATTATATTCTTTTTATAATCTTACGTAAAGGAGAATTTAAAAATAAGATTCCCTTATTAGTTTTACTTTATAAACACCACACCGTTAAATGCCCTGCCGGCATCTTCACGGGCAACAAAATTAGAATTGCCTTTAAGGTCAAATGTCATATTAGTCCGCAAATGCCCCGTAATATTACAACCGCTACCCAAAGTTACCGTACCGTTACTTAATAAAAACACATCCTGCATTCTTACATTAGCATTAATTGTTGTTGTCCCCAATACCAAAAAAACTGTCCTGCCATTAAACACTGCCCCGTTAGAAATCGTTAAATTTCCCTCCACGATAACAAAGGCATTTCCATCATAAGTCATCTTTGGCAAAGTTAAATTTTTAGAATAATAATTGATATTACCTCCCAAACCGTAATGATTTATTTCCGTTTGGTCATATTCAATACAATTTGTCAAATCATATTTAGGCATATTAAATGTTTTGCCGGAAGAATAAGCAGCCCCGTTCATATATTTAACCTTACTGCTGCTTACTGCCACTGCCGAGCTTAAAGCATAACTGCCCGCTCTTGTCTGCACTGCCGCACTGGGTATAAAACTTTGTTGGGTAAGACAAAACTTTTCTGTGCCACTTGCCACTTGTACCTCACGCAGGCGAAAATTATTGTCACTACTGACAGTAACTGTTTTTGTCACTTTTGCCGTAATCCCATCTGGCTGGAAAATAAAATCTTCTGTTGTTGCCAATGCAGTCAAACTGTCATCTACTGTTAATTCTGCCATTGCCGCATAACCTAATTCACGTCTCTGTACCCCCCGCACATACTCCACCTGTCTGTTAGCATTTTGTGAAAAATAATAAGAAAACAAGATTCCCAATCCTGCCAACAACAATCCTCCTGCCAAAATTAACAAACTGGCACTGCCACTTCGTCTATTCCACATTTACAACTCCATTTAGACAATAAAAATTACGGGCAAAGTTTTTAATCCTGTTATTTTTTACCAAGTCAAATTTAACGGAAATTTTTTTGTCATCAATTTTTTGTACTTGCCAGTTTTCTACTAAACAGTCACGGATAAATAACGGGTTGGTACCAGTCCCTTCGTTAGTTGTAGTGTCCTGATAAATACCTTTTCTTTCCGCACTATAACGGACAAGCACTTGCCTGTCACCCTGCTTGGTCTGCATATCAATAATATTATTTGCCACTGTAATCTGTACTGCATCCAAACAAATTTCCCGTTCCATTTTGGTCAGCATATATCTGCCGGCATCAAACAATTCCACATCCGTCCGCATATTCCGCCAACTTACAAACAACCTGACAACCTGACTGCCAAACAAAGCCAGCACTATCGCCATAATTGCCAGCCCTGCCATTGCCTCTGTTAAAATAAAACCCCTGTGATGCCTATTTTGTAAAAACATTCAACACCACTTTCCCGTCTTTGACAACTTTAATTTCTTTATATCTGCTTTCGTCAACTGTTACTGTCAAATTACTGCCCACAGGATTTTCAGCTACTGCATTGACTGCCAAGTGCAAATCATTTGCATGTTGCATCATACTTAATGAATTACCATAACCATTTGCCAAAAACAAAGAAACCATCCCGATAATCAACGCCCCTATTAAACTTTCAATCAAAACAAATCCTTTACGCATACGTCCTCTAATTGCTAATTTCAATCCGTCCTGTAACTGGTTGCAGGTTCAAAGTCAAAATCAAACTTTCATTGTCCCTGTGCATTAACAAAATAGATTTTTCATCATCCACTGACCCCGTCCCTGTAAACCTGATACTGTCCAAAGCATTCCCTTTAAAAATCACTCCGTCACAACCGCTATCTGACAAATGATGCGTTTCCACAACACCACCGCCTTTGCCAAAAGTATATTTGTCACTATTATCCGTAATAGTAATCCGCCATCCCTCATCACTTTCCGCAAACATATTCCTTTGCTGCACCGCACGACAATCCATTATAAATCGCCGTGCCGCCATTTCCAACTGCCGCCTTTGTATCTTTGTCTTTGTTTCACCAACTCCTACCACAGCCAAAGTTGTAAAAACTGACACAAGCGCCACAGTACATAAAATTTCCAACAAAATATGTCCCCGCTTCATCATTATCCCTCAATACATCGGCAACGCTTCAAACAAGTTGAAAATCGGTTGCATAATACTAATCACAATAACACCAATAAAAAGTGCCACAACAAGCAACAATATTGGTGATAAAAATTCTTTGCTGCGTTCCAATTTTGCTTCAAAAACTTCTTCCCGTAATGCCGCAGCATCCGACAACAACTGGGGCAAGTTTCCTGTACGGCTGCCAACCACCATAAAGCCCTTGACAACAGGACTGAAAAAAGTATTTTCCTGTTCCAAAACAGTTGTTAAATCTTCACCCCGTGACAATGCCATTTTTAATCTCTGCAGTTCCATATAATAATGTTCATCATCAACAGCCAAAGCCGCCGACCCGATGGCTTCAATAATGCTGATACCACTGTTCAAAAGCAATGCCAACAGTTTGCAAAACCGAATTTCCAAAACTTCTTTATACAACTCTTTTAACATAGGTAACCGCAAGATTAAATGTAACAATAAATTTCGCTTTTGCAAAACAAAATAAGCCAATAATAAAATTATACCTGCAACCACATACCACCATTCTGTCAAAAATTTTTGCAACAACAAAAGTCCGCTTAACATCCCGCCCTGCGGAGCTCGCAAAGTAGCATATACATTACCCACATTTGGCAACACAACAAATAAAAAGAGCAACAACACCCCTATGCCTGCCACCAACACCACCATAGGATAAATCGCTGCCCGTTCAATATAACTGCCCAATTTGTCTTTTTTGTAATAATATTCCGCAATCTGTTTGGCAATATTCGGCAATTCACCACTTTCCTCACCCGCCCGAACAAGAGTGATGCATAAATCCGTAAAAAACTCTGGCAGTTCACTCATTGCGTGACTGACCGACAACCCATTAGCAATCCTTACCGAAAGTTGTTTGCAAATATGTGCAATTTTTTTATCTTTGCTTTCGGCAATAATCGCCAATCCCTCAAGAATTGTAATCCCGCTTTGTAAAATTGTTCCCAACTGCTTAAAAAAATATGTGCGTTGTTTATCGGTATAATTGTCTCCGGACAATGCAGGTTTGTTCTTTATTTCCTGCAACTGCAAAATCATACCATAATTATTACGCACATACTCCACCGCCTGAGCGTAATCGTCGATATTGACAATTCCACTTTCACGATGTCCCTTATCATCTATTGTTCTGTACTGATACATAATTCAAAAATTTGGCGGAGACGGTGGGATTCGAACCCACGTGCCCGTTAGGGCAAACTGATTTCGAGTCAGCCTCGTTATGACCACTTCGATACGTCTCCATTTTATCTTAAAAACGAAAATCCCGTTGCCCGCCGTGTTCTATCTGCTCCAAATGTTCCTCACAAATCCGCCTTACATTTGGTTGCGGAATAGTCGGCAATTCTCTTTTTATTAACTCATCCCCTGCCTGTTTGGTTGTCGGTGAAGCATAATCTACCAAAAATTCCTTTAAAGTCATCAACGCATTTGGATGGCAACAGTTTTGAATCTGCTTAGATTTGCAAAGTTCCATAAACCTGTCACCCGTCCTGCCCGCCCGATAACATGCTGTGCAGAAAGACGGTACATAACCCAAATCTATCAACCACTTAATCACTTCATCCAAAGTCCTTTGGTCACTGACATCAAACTGCTCTGTATCCGTAGGACGTATTTCTTCAGTATAACCGCCTACACTCGTACGGCTGGCACCACTAATCTGACTAATACCCAAATGTAATGCTCTTGCCCGCACATCCTGACTTTCACGGGTGGAAATAATCATCCCCGTATATGGCACAGCAATACGGACAATGGCAATAATCTTGGCAAATGTATCGTCATCAATTCCATTGTCAAAAGCAGACGGATCAATATCATCTGCTTTTTTGACACGTGGGAACGAAATCGTATGGGGTCCAACCCCATGCACTGCCTCCAAATGTTCTGCGTGCATAATCAGTCCGCACAATTCATAACGGTAAAGTTCCAACCCAAACAACACACCCAACCCAACATCATCAATACCGCCATCCATCGCCCTGTCCATCGCTTCTGTATGCCAATTATAATCATGTTTTGGCCCCGTTGGATGCAATTTTAAATAACTTTCTTTATGATAAGTTTCCTGAAATAAAATATAAGTGCCAATACCTGCCTCTTTCAACATACGGTATTCATCTACCGTAGTTGCTGCAATATTCACATTAACACGGCGGATAGCACCATTTTTATGCTTGACAGAATAAATTGTTTTAATGGAATCTAAAATATATTCAATCGGATTGTTAAACGGGTCTTCCCCCGCCTCAATCGCCAAACGCTTATGCCCCATATCTTGCAAGGCGACAACTTCTGCCCTAATTTCTTCTTGTGTCAATTTTTTGCGTGGAATATGCT
>JAGHTS010000028.1 GCA_018065225.1 Candidatus Phascolarctobacterium caballi | reverse complement strand
GGTTAAGGTTGCCAAAGATTTTGTCAACCAAATTGCCTCAAAATGGGATTTGTATGTAAATGACATTCTTGACGGGGCTTGGGAATCGGTTTTGCAAAGGTTGGAAGAAGATGTTGCGGTAGTGGCACAACGGTTTTACTTTAAAGGGAATGATGGAAAGTATTATCGTGAAAGTGTGTGTGAAAAAATTGACGAAAGCGAAGTCCCGCCGGAGTTGTTGGCAAAACTTAATAAACAGCCCGCAGTGGATGTTACGCAACGTATGAAAGAAGAAATGGTCTTGGTAAATTAAAGGAGGATAAAAATGGATAAAAAATTGGAAGAATTATTGCAAAATGGTTTTAATGACTATGATTTTGATAAGGCAAAGGAATGTTTCCGGGGAATTATTGAAGGATTAGTTCCTGCAATATCATTTGCAAAGTTTAATGAACTTGTGTCTGAAGATTTGGACAAAATAATTTTAAATGTGCTTAAAACCGGCAGGACTTATGTTGGAGGTTCTTTGGTTTATACGTTGATTTCTGACAAAGAGTGGGAAACAGAATACGCTTTTTATACGCAGGATAAGGATGGCAAATTTGGACGTAATAAGGGTAAAGCGGGTCCGTTCAAGATGTTTTTCCTTGACGAAGAATCTCGGGCAAAATTATTGGAAAAGAAAAAGATTGAATTTGAATTAGAAGCACCAAAAATGCCTGACGAAAAAGAGGATGTAAAAGTGGCAGCACCTGTTGACACAATTACTCAACAAGCAAAAAATCCGTTGGCAGACGATATTTCTGCAACTGCTAAAGAAGTTATGCCTGAATAAAAAAAGGAGGTTTTTAAATATGGAATTTACTATTGAGCAAATTCTGGATGATTTAACACAATTTTCAGATGTCGGGCAAGAAATGTATTCTACGATTGATAATGAGTTGGACCTTTGTAAATTAGGTATATTTGTTATGGACATAGTTAGATTAAATGCCTCTATTGCTACTCTTAACTTTTTCTCTGCTCAGATAGAAAAAATGGAAACAGAAAATGATCAAGGCATTATGTACGGTGTTTGCAAAGTTATGTATGATTTTTTAATTAAAGACATACAGACCACAAGTAACAGTTTTATGCAAAACAAAAATTTTTTAGACTATCGGTTAAGTGAATGGCAAAAACAAGGAATTGGTCTGTTGGAGCGAACTTTGATAGGGATTAGAACAATATTTGGGGAATGAAAGGAGTTCTAAAATGTTTTGTATTAAGTGTGGGACAAAACTGCCGGATGATGCGTTATTCTGTCCGCAATGCGGGAACAGGATAACTACATATCAAAAAGAAAGTTCTGAAAATATAAATGATTGCAGTTATAACTATGATGAAAATGACAATGAGAAAATGAATGACAAAAAAGAAAAAGGATATGCATTTGATTTGTGCTTAAATGCGGCAGAGCAAGGTGATGCAGAGGCGCAATTTGAAGTTGCTTTTAGGTATTTTACATATGGAGAATATGAACAGGCAGTGAAATGGCTTAGAAGAGCGGCAGAAAACGGAAATATAGAAGCACAATGTCATCTTGGACAGTGTTATTACGAAGGCGTAGGGTATGGAATAGAGAAAGATTATGAACAGGCGGTGAAATGGCTTAGAAAAGCGGCAGAACAAGGAAGTCATTATGCAGAATGTTATATGAAAAACAGGGGCTTGCAATAACTATCAGGAAAAATTTTTAAGGAGAAAAATTTATGAAAATTTTGGATATATTTTTTAAAGGTATTTCAAAAGAAAATAATGACTTTGAAACAATGTTAAAAACGGCTAAACAAGGGGATGCAGAAGCACAATATAAGGTTGCTTGTGCGTATGACAACGGAAAAGGAGTTAGTGAAAACAAAAAAGAAGCATTTAATTGGTATCTTAAAGCGGCAGAACAGGGACATATAAAGGCACAATGTATTGTTGGATATAATTATTTTTTTGGCGAAAATGTAGAAGAAAATAAAGAAGAAGGTTTTAATTGGTATCTTAAAGCAGCAAAACAAGGAGATGCAGATGCACAGTATATTGTTGGTTATGCATTGGAATTCGGAACAGGAGTGGAAAAAAATCTATATAAGGCAAGAGAATGGTATAGCAAATCAGCCGAACAAGGAAGTGCAGAAGCAAAAGATAAACTAAAAAATATGCCTGAAACAGATGACAATGATTTTGAATATGATGTAAACAACAATGAAAAATCAGATGACAATAAAGAAAAAGGGTTTGATTGGTACTTAAATGCGGCAGAACAAGGGGATGCAGAGGCACAATATAAACTTGCTGAATTTTTTATGTATGGTAATGGAATAGAAATGGATAAAAAAGAGGCAATAAAATGGTATAAAAAAGCGGCAGAACAAGGGAATGCAGAGGCTCAATATGCTTTAGGTAATATATATTATTGTGCAAAAGGGGTTGATATAGTAGATTATGAAAAGGCATTTAATTGGTATATGAAAGCAGCAAAACAAGGAAATGCAGATGCTCAAAATGCTATTGGTTGGATGTATGATGAGGGTCATGGTGTAGAAATTGATTGTAAGGAAGCATTCAATTGGTATCTTAAAGCAGCAGAAAATGGTAATTGGACAGCTCAATCTAAACTTTCCTATTATTTTAAAGATGAGGAATATGGAAGACCTTATGGTGTTGAAAAGGATGAGGAAGAATCAAGAAAATGGTCTGAAAAACATTTTAACACTATCAAACAAGCGGCGGAAGAAGGTGATGCATACGCACAGTTTGAATTAGGGCATGTTCTGTGTGATGAGGATTATGAAGAAAAAAAGATATGGAGCAAAAAGGCAGAGGAATCATATAAAGAAAAAGCTGAACAGGGAGATACAGAAGCACAAAATTTCCTTGGAGATATGTATTATGGAGGAAAATGTGTAAGAAAAAATGAACAGGAAGCATTGAAGTGGTATAGAAAAGCAGCTGAAGGGTATAAAAAAGCAGCAGCACAAGATGACGCAAGAGCAAAATATATGCTGGGTCTTATGTATGAAAATGGTGTTGTTGTAAAAAAAGACAATAAAGAGGCAATGAAATGGTATATAAAAGCAGCAGAACAAGGTTATTGCTATAGTATTCTTGCGATTAAGTATGAAGAAGGAAAAATAGTGGGACAAAATTATAAAGAAGCATTTAAGTGGTATCTTAAAGCAGCAGAACAAGGAGATGCATATGCGTACCAAAAACTTGCAGAAATGTATTATCACGGACTGGGAACTGATAAAGATTACGAGAAGTCATTTAAATGGTGTAAAAAAGCAGCACAAAGAGAAGCAGTAGAAAAACATGTAACACTTTTTGAAAATGCCCAATATTATCTTGGTTGGATGTATTATAACGGAATTGGAGTGGAAGAAAATTACGAAGAAGGATTAAAATGGCTAAGAAAAGCGGCAGAACAAGGAGATTATAAAGCAGAAGAATATTTAGAAAAAATCGGAGAAGAATGGTAAAAGTTGAGAAAACTGTAAAAAAAGTTTTCTTTATGTGAAAAATAAGATTGTAGAATATATATGGCAAAAAATTTTATATAAATTAAGATTAGGAAAAAAATAACTCAAAGGTCTTAGATAAAAAAGATTAAAGAAAGGAGATGAAAATATTGAATGATTTGATATGGGGGGCAATTCTTGGCGGTTTGGCATATTTTTTTGCAACTCATTGGGATGAAATTATAGATACTTTGTCAAATTTTTTTCAGGATATTGCTAATGAATTTGGGATCAGCATAGGAGATTTAGTTAATTCCTTTCAGTCAATATTGAAAAAATTTAATAACAATGTTGCCAAACTTGTTACTAAAATTTATTTGCATGATTCTTATGGAAAGAGTTTTGTCAGAACCGAAGTTGAAGAAATTGGTTTTGATGACATACCTGATAATTTAAAAAATAAGGTAATGCGTGGATATGCGGTTAATGTAACTGATGATGTGCGTCAGGCATTAATTCAGGAATTATGAAATGAGGATTTAATTATGAAATATGATACTAGTGAAATGCTTTTTTCGGAAGTTCAGTCTTCATTTGCTGAAGGAAACGATTTATTAGATGTTGCAAGAGAATTTAATGATAATGGTCGGACTTTCTTTGAAATGAGATCATTGTTGCAATATTTTATGAGCATGTGGGATTCACTTTTGCGTTTTTTTGCGGCATGTCAATTAGAAAGCCGGATGGAAACAGAACAGGATAGAGTAGAAGTAGGGACGTTTATAAATGAATTACGTGATGAAATGATGGACGAAATAAAAAATTCTTATAAACGTTATAGTTCTGTAGAGTTTGATGATTATAGGATTAGAGATTGGCAACAAAAATCAAGAGATGTTTTGCAAAGAGTAAAAGAATCATTTTCGTAATGAAGAAAGGAGAATTTTATGAATCCGTTTTCGTTTAGTGGGCGTAGGGGTAGGTTGTTATTTTTTATTTATTATTGTTTAGATGTAGGCTTATATATTGCTGGTATTACATTTCCCTTATTGTTGGTACCTGCAATTTATATTGATTGGGCTAATTCAGCCAAAAGAATGCAAGATTTTGGATTACCCGGCAAATCTGTAATGACAATTTTAAAATTAGCTCAGGCAGGCTCAGGAGCGATTTTCCCACCATTACTTGCAATTGTTCAAGTAATTTTGCTTTTAGTATTTGTATTCATTAAAGGAGATCCCAATGATAATAAATATGGTCCGGCATAATTTTTAAGGAGGAATATTAAAATGGATTTTGGAGATTTTTTTGATGGTCTTCATGAAGTGAAGACGGTAAAAAAAATTGCATCACTTACTTATGTTAAAAGTGATACTTTGAATAATGCGGCAGGACAAATTGCCCATAAAAAGAATTTGGATATTCATGACAGTGAAATTATGTCAATAGTTAATACTCATTGCGGAATTGCAGCTGCTGCAGCAATTACACCAATTCCCGGAGCGGCTATGGTTGCAACGGTTGCCAATATTTGGACAATGTATTCAAGAATAAACAAAAAAGTTGGTATAACTATTGACGAGGGCAAGGGAAAGATAATCGCCAAAACTATTGCGGGAGGTTTGGCTGCCAATTTTTGTACTGCATTTGTTGCTGGAGAAGCATTAAAATTTATTCCGGTTTTTGGCACAATAAGTGGTGCAGCCGTTACGATTGCGGCAGCAGTATTTATTACAAGGGCAAGTGCTTTTTTGTATATGAAAGTTATTAATTTTGTTACTTCTGATATGAGTACAGATAATCTTGATGCGCTTGTTAAACAGACAATTAATGAAAATAAAGATGAACTTAAAGAAATGTATGAAGAAGAAAAACGCAATCAAAAAAACAAATAAAATGGAGGGGATGTTATAATGCCAACCGTAAAATCGTCAATGACGGACAAACAATATAAAAAATGCCGGTGTATTATCCATAGTGCTGCAGCTGCAGCAGCAGGAGGGCATGCAATACCAGGTGTTAGTGGAGCTGTAGGTCTTGTAGGAGATTTGGGAGCAATAGTTTCAATGACATTATTGCTTTTTGATGTTTTTGGAACTTGGGGCGGGTCAGTTGAGAATAGCGGGAAGGAAATTATAGCTGGAAATAAAACTGCTATTGCAAAGTTTTTGAGTGAAAAAGCATTAGAAGAGTTTGGAGTTAGTACCGCTACAGAAGGTTTTCTTGATTGGGTTCCTTTAGGAAATTATGTTGCTGGTGGTTTGGCTGCACGTAAAACAGAAAAAATTGGCTGGAAAATTGCAGTTGATTTGTACGACCAAAACACATGTACATTAAAAAAAATTTGGCATCGCATTTGGTATAAT
>JAGHTS010000109.1 GCA_018065225.1 Candidatus Phascolarctobacterium caballi | reverse complement strand
AATTTAGACACTTCTGTTACAGAATTGCATAACACAGGCATTGTGAATATCGGCAATGATACAGACCAAACTTTGAATACTAAAATCAATAGCGGTGCTTTGGGGATTATTGGCAACATAACGGCGGACTCTACCAATCTTGCAACAAATAAAATAGACATTGCTGAAAATAAAGCATTAACTGTAAATGGCAGTACCGCTTTAGGAGAAATGCTTATTGAAAATGAGGGTACATTGAATTTGGGCATTGCTACCACAGATACTCATAATGCCATGATTGTAGGTGGTACGGTAAATTTGACTGAAGATTACACTACGGACAATACCAACCTTTTAGCAGATACAGTGAATATTGTAGACAGTAAAACTTTAAAAGTTACAACGGCAGCAGAAGAAAATGGCTTTATACAAAAAGTAACAGGTGAGGGCACTGTAGAATTTGCCAACGGTAAAGTAACCGCCTATGAGGAAATAAACAGCAACATTAAATTGGATGAGAATGTTGACCTGACCATTATGGCAGACAATATTAAAAAGAGTGTGGAAATAGGTAATAATGCCAACTTGAACTTGGGAGACGGCACTTTTGCGTCCTCAAAAATTTCAGGTACCAACAACGGAACAGTTAATTTTGTCGGTAATGTAAAAGTGGACGGCAATTTAAGTATTCCAAAAGCAACTTTTGCTGATGGTAGTATTATTAACCTGACTGTAACAGAAGGTGGGGATGCGCCTTTACAAGTAACAGACACAATCACAGTTTCCCCTGATGCCAAACTTTTTGTGAGCGGAGCAACCAAGGGGGTAACATTCAATATAGTTTCCGGCAATGCTATAACAAGTGATTTTGTTGGTTGGACATTAAATAACATCCGGGGTGAAGATGCAGAAGGCAGAAATGTTAAAGCTAAAAGTTTTGCAGTGGAGGGTAATGTATATTCCATACTTTTCAAATCCGCTATACCCGAAAATACAGATATTGCCAAAATCTTGGAAAATGCAGACGGCACACCCCTTATGAATTGGGCAGAAAAAGTGACTGATTACTTTGATGCTGCTTATGGAGATGCAGGGGAAGCATACACTACCAACGCTATTAATAGTATGGCAAGTGCAAATGTCTTGGCAGGGACACAGCACACCGCAGTCAGCATTACCAATCACATAGTCAACAGTATTTATAACAGCGTGGATGTAGTCAACCGTCCAAAACTGAAAAGCATTAATGATAAAGTCAAACTCCGTGATGTGGATGCGGAAAGGGAACAAGTACAATGTGAACTAATAGAACTTGGACAAGCGGAAAATCTTATGCCGGTTAAAGAAGAAATTAAAGAATATGATAAACAGGTATGGGCAAGCATTGTCCACAGCAAAGAAAAAGTTGACGGCATGAAAACAGGCAGTTTGGAACAGGACAGCACGGTGCAATACAACGGCACAACAGTGGGTGCCGATTTATGGAGCAACGGCAAAGGATTTGGCGGGGTGGC
>JAGHTS010000193.1 GCA_018065225.1 Candidatus Phascolarctobacterium caballi | reverse complement strand
GCCACCCCGCCAAATCCTTTGCCGTTGCTCCATAAATCGGCACCCACTGTTGTGCCGTTGTATTGCACCGTGCTGTCCTGTTCCAAACTGCCTGTTTTCATTCCTTCTATTTTTTCTTTGCTGTGGACTATGCTTGCCCATACCTGTTTGTCATATTCTTTGATTTCTTCTTTAACCGGCATAAGGTTTTCTGTTTGTCCAAGTTCTATGGTTTCACATTGGGGTTGTTCCCCTTCCATATCCACATTACGGAGTTTGGCTTTGTCATTTTTACTGCTCAATTTGGGACGGTTGACTACATCCACACTGTTATATATGCTGTTGGCTATGTGGTTGGTAACGCTGACTGCGCCGTGCTGGGTGCCTGCCAAGATATTGGCGCTTGCCATTGTGTTGATGGCGTTGGCTGTATATGTTTCTCCAGCATCGCCGTAGGCAGTGTCAAAATAATCAGTCACTTTCTCCGCCCAATCCATAATAGGGGTGCCGTCTGCATTTCCCAAGATTTTGTCTATATCTGTATTTTCAGGTATAGCGGATTTGAAAAGTATGGAATAAACATTACCATCCACTATAAAGCTTTTGGCTTTAACATTTCTGCCATTGGCATCTTCACCACGAATATTGCTTAGTGTCCAACCGGCAAAATCACTTGTTATGGCATTGCCGGAAACTATATTGAATGTTGCACCTTTGGTTGCCCCGCTCACAAAGAGTTTGGCGCCAGGGGCAACAGCAATTGTATCTGTTACGGTTAATGGTGCGTCCCCTCCTTCTGTTACGGTCAGGTTGGTGCTGCTGCCGTCGGCAAATGTTGCTTTGGGTAAGTTTAAATTGCCTTCCACTTTTACATTACCGGCAAAATTGACTGTTCCCGCATTAGTGCCTGAAATCTTTGATGACGCAAAGGTGCCGTCGCCCAAGTTCAGGTTGGCATTACTGCCTATTTCAACACTCTGCTTGATATTGTCGGCGGCAATGTCCAAATTAACATTTTCGGCTAATTTTATCTTGCTGTTAATTGCACTATAGGCGGTTACTTTGCCGTTGGCAAATTCTACTGTGCTGTCACTACCGTCGGTCACTGTTACTTCCGGTACAAAATGATTTTCCTCTGAACTGCCTGTGATTTTTAATGTTTTACCGTTAGCTATATCCACTGTATCCGTCCAAAGATTTACAGCATCTGTAGTGTAATCTTCAGTCAAATTTACTGCCCCGCCTAAAATCAGGGCCTCATGTGTGGGGTTGCCCGTAATACCTAAGTTCACTGTCCCATTATTTACAATGTCTATATCTCCCAAAGCAGTACTGCCATTTATGGTTAATGATTTATTTTCTGCAATGTCTATTTCATTTGCTGCAAGGTTGACGGAATCCGCAGTTATGTTACCAATAATCCCCAAAGCACCGCCATTGATTTTGGTATTCAAAGTTTGGTCTGTATCATTGCC
>JAGHTS010000235.1 GCA_018065225.1 Candidatus Phascolarctobacterium caballi | reverse complement strand
GATTGGGATTGGATGCAAGTGCTATTGGCACACAAGTTAAGATTGGCTTTTTGGGAAAAGATACCAGCAATTCTTATACTATCGGTGACCATGATTATGATGTGGTTTTGCAGTTGCCGCCGGAGGAACGTAAAAATATTGAAGATGTTAAAAATTTTAGGATTTCTACAGCAGACGGTAATTTTATCCGTTTAGGAGATGTGGCAGAGGTTGTTTTGAGCAGTGGTCCAACCCGTATTGATCGTGAGGACAAGCAGCGGCAGGTGGTGGTGTATGCCAATACAGTTGGTATTTCTCCCGGCGAACTGATAGGTATTATTCAAAATAAATTGGTAAAAGAATTGAATATGCCACAGGGGTATTCCTATAAAATGATCGGGGAAGCGGATGTTATGAAACGTTCCTTTAATGAAGTAGCCAAAGCGTTGATATTGGCAGTGGTTGTGGTGTATATGGTGCTGGCTGCGGAGTTTGAAAGTTATATTCAACCATTGGTAATAATGATTTCTTTGCCGTTTTCCATTATTGGTGGCGTGCTTGGTTTGTTGGTGGCAGGGCAGACCGCCAATATGATGAGTATGATTGGTCTGACAATGCTTTTGGGGTTGGCATCCAAAAATGCTATTTTGCTTATTGATTATGCCAACCAGCAAAGACGTGAACGGGGCTTCAGTATTAAAGATGCGATAGTGGAGGCTTGCAGCACTCGTCTTCGTCCAATATTTATGACAACTTTTTCCACTATTTTGGCAATGTTGCCTGTTGCATTTGGCTTAGGTCAGGGTGCTGAATTGCGGCAATCTATGGGCGTGGTAATTGTGGGCGGCTTGTTCAGTTCCACAATGCTGACTTTGTTGGTTATTCCTGTATTGTATTTGCTTGTTGAAAATTGGCAGGAAAAACGTAAAAAGAAATTAGTGCAATGATTATTTTCAAAGAATATGTTGATGACTTGCGGATAAAATTTCAAAGGATAGCGAAAGTTATTAACGAAAAAGAAATCCAATATGGGTATCAGTTTGTTTGTGGCAGGGATAATGAAGAAGTTACTGTAAGTGTTTATTACAACAAAAAGCATCAGTTCAGGATAGTGTGGCCGCAAAATAAAAATTCCCTTTGTCTTGATTTAATGGCAGAATTGGGTGTTAAGGCAGATGGTGATACCAAAATAAGAACTTTGACATTTGACGGATTTGATAAGTTGGATGATTTTC
Organism: Candidatus Phascolarctobacterium caballi; assembly: GCA_018065225.1. Lineage (GTDB taxonomy): Bacteria > Bacillota > Negativicutes > Acidaminococcales > Acidaminococcaceae > Phascolarctobacterium_B > Phascolarctobacterium_B caballi. The sequence continues at coordinate 4,426 of JAGHTS010000235.1, read as the reverse complement.
AAAATGTTTGGGCAGGCAGTGACGAATCTGGTAAGGGCGATTTTTTTGGGCCGTTGGTTGTGGCGGCTGTTGTAGTAAATAAAGATAAAGCACGATATTTGCAACAAGCAGGGGTAAAAGATTGCAAGGAACTTACGGATGCCAAAACTTTGGAGTTGGAACAAGTTATTTTTGACAATGTGTTGGCATATTCAGTGTTAGAATTGTTGCCGGAAGTTTATAATAAAAGATATGCTGAAGAAAAAAATTTAAATGTTTTGAATGCCAAAGGTCATTTTAACGCTATAAAAAATGTTTTTATGAAAGTTCCAGAGGCGGAGGGGGCGTTGATTGACCAATTTTTGAAAAATGATTTTTTGATAAATAATTTGCAAAAAACATTCCCTGACAAAAAGTTTTATCAGCGGCCCCGTGCAGAAAATAATATGGCGGTGGCGGCAGCATCGGTGTTGGCAAGAGCAAGATTTTTACACAGTATGCAAGATTTGGCAAAATTGGCAGGAGTAATAGAATTACCAAAGGGAAGTGGAGTTGCTCAAGCCAATGTTGCAAAACAGATTGCAGAAAAATTTGGTAAAGATATATTGCATAAATTTGTTAAAACGCATTTTGTAACCTATAAGGAGATTTAATATTGAAAAAAAGTTTGGTGGTACGGCTGTTGCTGGTTTTTCTGTTTGTTGTTTTGATTTCGGCGGCAGTCATTTATTTTACGTTTGACATCAAAGCGATTGATTATCTTCATATGTTTAATATGAATTGTTTGTTGTTGGCATTTGGTTCTTTGTTTGTGGGTTTGGTGTTTGACGGAATACGGCTAATGACTTTGACAAGTATTACTGGAGAAAAATTACCGCTTAAACAAGTGGCAAATGTGGTGTTGAGCAATTATTTTTTGGCATTGGTTACTCCCGGTGCGTCAGGTGGTGCCATTGCACAGGTTATGTTTATGCGGAAGGCAGGGATACCTGTGGCAAAATCAACGGTGGTGGTTTTGGTGCGGACGATGTTCAGTATTATTTTTTTAATGTTGTTGGTACCGTTTGTTTTGCATCTTGACCCGGATATTGCCAATTGGATGCCGCCAGTTGTTATTACGGTTGTTTCCATGTTGTTTACGGCTTTGCCAATTGTGGCTGGGATTTTGATGCATACGGAATATCCTGAAAAATGTATTGGTTTTTGTACACGCAGATTTACTGAAGAAACACAACATAGATGTCTTAATTGGTACAGGGATTTTAAACGGGCATCTTTTGTAATTTGTAAAAGTCCGTTAAAAGTTTTGCGTGCCTTTGTGGAATCAGGATTAAGTTTGTTGTTTATTTATGGTTGTGTGCCTGCCTATTTTTTTGGCATGGGTTGCGAGTTTGATTTGGTGCAGGTTATGGGGCGTATGGTACTTTTAAATTTGGTGTTGTATTTTTCCCCCACACCCGGTGGCAGCGGAATTGCAGAGGCAGGTTTTGTGGTTTTGTTCAGCAAAATTTTGCCTGACGGGTTGGCAGGCATTATGGCGGTTATGTGGCGGTTTACTGCGGAGTATGTACCGTTTTTAATCGGCGGTTGTTTTTGTATAAAAGCATTTGGTATGGATATTTTAAATCTTTTGTCGTCAAAGGCACATAAGGAAGATATAGCAGAATGAAAGAATATGACGAAAAAATTTTTTTCATACTTTTGGGATTAACTTTTGTTGCGGCTTTTTTTGCTTTGGGCAGTGTGCCAATACTTGAACCTTATGAAATAATTTATCAAGATATTGCAAAAACAATGCTGAAAACTGGGGAGTTTTTGGTAGTACAAAATGACGGGTATAAAAATTTTTCTATGCCACCCTTTTATTTTTGGGTGCTTTCCGCAATAGAATATTTTGAAACTATGCCTGATTTTTTTATAAGGGTACCTTCTGCGGTGTGTGTGTCTTTGACCGCCTTTTTTTTGTATTCTTATTGTACCAAGTTTTTTGATGAGCGGGCAGGGTTTTGGTCTTGTTTGGTTTTGATAAGCATTTCTTTGGTTGTTTTGTCTGCCAAACTTGCGTTTAATGTACCATTTTTTGTTTTTGCCTTCACCATGTTTGCTTTTTGTTATTTGCGTTGCCAGTATTGGCTGATGTATTTGTTCATTGTCTTGTGTGTGGCAACAGGAGGTTTGGCGGGAATTGTTTTTCCCGTACTTTTGATTTTTTTGCATTGTTTGTGTTTGGGAAAATTGGAAAGATTATTTAACATACATTTGGTATTGGGGTTGTTGTGTGTGGGCTTGGTATTTTCCCCTTGGGTTATAATAAATAATGCACAGTATGGCAATGAATTTGTCAAAGGATTTTTTTCCTTTAACTCATTGGCACCTTATGTTCAGGATATCGCACAAAATCACAGTTTTTGGTATTATTTTCCCATTTTGTTGATTGCCTTAATGCCGTGGACAGGTTTTCTGTTTGGTGCGGTGTGGGATTCTTTTGCGGACAGCAAGATTGACGAAATGGAAAAAATGTTGTTTATGTATTTGTGGCTGGTCTGCGGTTTTGTATTTTTGATGTGTTACCCATTGCGTTTTGTAACTATGTTGTGGTTGGTTATGCCGCCATTGGCAGTTGTTTTAGGTTGGGATTTGTGTTGCATGGAAAAGAAAAGCTATAGGGAAATTGAGAATAATCATTATTTGACAGGCAGTGTGGTGACATTTTTGATAATGACAAATATTTGGTATGTTTTGGGAAAACTTTCGCAGGAATTGCTTTTGCCAAGTTATGTTATGATGTTTTTGACTTTGTTGCTGTTGGTTGCGATTGTTTTTACGATGTTGTATTATAGGGATGTATTTTTTTATGGGATGCTGCATGTGGGGATGGGAATCTTGAATATGGTGTTTTTTACTTTGTTTTTTTTCCCGATAATTGCCGAACAAATTAATTTGCATGAACATATTTTGAATTTGTTAAAATAAATAATGTCTTATAAAATGTAAAACAGACAGCGGGGGTAAAGATTGATGAATATACTTTTATGTTTGGCAGGTATTGTAATGCTGTTGGCATTTTGCTTTGCCATCAGTTATGACAGGAAAAATATTAAATTCGCTTTAATTGGCAGGGCATTGTTTCTGCAAGTAATTTTGGCGGTAATTTTGGTAAAACTTCCTGTGGGGGTTTGGTTTGTCAGCAAATTGGGAGATTTGGTGACAAAGGTAGTAAGTTATTCCCATTATGGATTGCAGTTTGTTTTTGGCTCGTTGATTGAGCCGGGCGGACCGTCAGGTTTTATTTTTATTGTGCAGGTATTGGGCCCGATTATTTTTATAGGTTCATTAGTCGGTTTGCTGACTTATTTGGGAATTTTGGGTTGGGTTATTGCCAAATTGGGTTGGATAGTCGGCAAGGTAACAGGATGTTCCCAGTTGGAAGGTTTTGTCAGCACTGCCAATATTTTTTTGAGTGATATAGAATCACCCTTGTTGATGAGCCGTTATTTGGGATATATGACAAAAAGTGAGATTATGGTAATGTTGGTATCAGGTATGGGCAGTATGTCGGTCAGCATTTTGGGAGGATATATAGCAATGGGTATTCCTGCCAATTATTTGGTAATTGCCAGTGCATTGGTACCATTGATGAGTATTGTGGTCAGCAAGATTTTGTTGCCGCTCACAGAAGAACCAAAGATTGTTGAAAAAATTGACTTGTCAGGGCAGTCCAAAGCATCCAATGTTATTGAAGCACTTGCCAATGGGGCAATGGATGGTATGCAAATGGTTATTGCCATTGCCGCCAGTATAGTAGCAATAATTTCGGTTGTGGCATTGATTAACGGGGTATTGCAAATGGTGGATTTGAAATTGGAGCAGATTTTCGGCTGGATTTTCTCGCCATTGGGATATTTTATGGGTTTGAATGGGGATTATGTGCAGTTGGCAGGTAAATTATTGGGATGTAAATTAATTTTGACAGAGTTCATTTCTTTTGACACTTTGGGCAAAATGGTTGCAACAATGGATACCCGTACCGCCATGATGCTTAGTATTGCCTGTGCAGGTTTTGCCAATGTCAGTTCTATGGCTATTTGTGTGTCTGGGATTTCCGCTCTTTGTCCCCAAATGAAAGGCACTTTGTCCAAACTGGTTTTTAGGGGGATGTTAGGTGGATTTGCGGTCAGTGTCATAAATGCGATGCTGGTTGGCATAATTTTGTTGTTCTGAAATTATTGCTAATAGTTATAATTTAAGGCGCCATATTTTAATATGGTGCTTTTTTATTGATTTGTTATTAATTTTGCAAAAAAAGAGAGATTATCTTAAGATAATCTCTTAAAATTTAACCAAACCAGATTGTTTATGGGATAATTTTGGCAAATAAAAACTTTAATTTTGTAGTTTATACCTAATTCTGTATACAAAACTAAAAATTTTGTATACAAAACCAAGT
>JAGHTS010000075.1 GCA_018065225.1 Candidatus Phascolarctobacterium caballi | reverse complement strand
GTTATACTGCTATCACCTGTCAGGTTGTCGGCGGCAATCAATGTAAGCACATCGCCTTTTTGAAAATTTACTCCCAAAGCGGCATCCACCGCTATCTTGGTATTCTTATAACAAACATCTGTGGTTGTAATCATAGCATCATTCTTGGTAAAACCTGTCGGCAAAGTGAAGTTCATATTTTGGGACCAGCCGACATCCTCCCACTTGCCACCTGTTTTGATTTTCAAATTTAATGTGTTGTCGGCACTTCTACCATTGGGGGCATAACCGCCGTACAAATAAAAATTACCTCCTACACTCATTAGAGATCCGCCCTTGATTTCCACAAGATTGCCAATAGCGTCACCATTTGCTGAATATCCGCCAGTAATACCTGAACCTGTTGCCGTTACATTTGTAAATATCACTGTATTGCCAATAGCGTCACCACCGCCAGCACCACCATTAACATACGTGGCATCCACCTCTGTATCTGTAAATATCACTTTATTATTGCAAGCACGATTTGCTTCTCCGCCATAAAATCTTGGGTTATCTATACTCACATCAGTGAGTATTACTTTATTATAGTTGGCATTGCCATTATCACCACTTGAATGTCCCCCAAAAATTTCTAGCCCTCCTCCCAACAAATATCCTCCCGTAATTCTCACTTCATTGTTGTTTGCATTACCACCACCAGCAGACATCCCACCACAAATGTCGGTAAAATCAATAAAACTATTCTCTATTATTACCCTGTTCCCCGTTGCATCGCCAGCATTTTCACAAAATCCACCAAAAATATTACAATACATCTGTGGACTGTTTTTAATTATAACTGTATTTCCCGACGCTCCGGCACCGTCACCCCCCGAATGTCCACCCTCAATGTTATAATTGTATACAAATCTTACACCGTCAATTATAACTGTGTTATTATCAACCCTGCCAGCCCCAAAAGAAAGTCCGCCCCACAATGAATAGAATCTACCATTAAAACTACCGCCATAAATTTTTAATGTATTGCCCGTTACATCACCGCTGCCGTAAGAACGCCCGGCAGCAAGCCAATAAACTTCACCAGGAATATAAACATCAAAACTTCCGGCATTGATTGTCAGGGTATTGCCAGTTACCGCACCGCTGCCTCTGGAAGTATACCCGCCATAAAATTCGCATTGCTTGCCAAAAACCCCGCCGTTGATTGTCAGGTTATTGCCTGTAACCGCACCGCTGCCGGAAGTATGCCCGCCATAAAAATATTTCTTCTCGCCGTAAGAACCATCAGTGATTGTTAAACTGTTCCCCGTTGCCGTGCCGTCGCCGCTGCCATATCCCGCATAAAAATAATTTACGTCACTAATGGCAATGCCATCATGACTGCCCGTGCCGTCCAAGAAAAGATTTGCCCCCGTTGTGCAGGCACCGCTGATGGGACTTGTGCTATTCGCCATCACAGCACCTTTCCAATTTGTACCCGCAGCCCCGTCACCGTTGCCGACCCAAACCTTAGTTTCCGCTGCTTCCGCCAATGTCCCCACCGACAGCACGCCAAGCAAAAGAGCCAGCATAATTTTATTTTTCAGATTGATTTTCATAATGTTTACCTCCCTTAAAAATAGAAAACCGTCACAAAATAATTATTTTGTAACGGTTAATTACAATAAAAACACAACAAAACAGCAACTGCTTTTGCTGTCAAAGGAGCAGTATTTGCAATACCACCTCCCGCTATATTATTTAATACAGTTTGTTGTTTGTTCACGACATTGACCTATTCTTATATTTTTTTTCATTATAATATAAACATTTATGCGTGACAAGGCAATTTTACCATTTTACAAACTTTTCTGCCGCTCCCGTTCCCCTTTTGGCTCCTTTGAAAAGGAGCTGTCACGAAGTGACTGGGGATTGATAATCAATCACCCTCTTGACCAAGACGGCAAGGGTTAAGCGTTATGCCTACTTCTTGTTTCCCCCATTTGGGGGGAAATGTCGCCATCGGCGACAATAGGGGTTTTCACTTCTCTTTCGCACTCCCGCTTTTGCAAATTCAAAATCAAATCG
>JAGHTS010000320.1 GCA_018065225.1 Candidatus Phascolarctobacterium caballi | reverse complement strand
AAGAGTAAATAATTTGAAGAGAGGAGGTAAAAAAAGAATGGATGAAAAGAAGAAAGTAGTAAATTCTAAAGATAGTAAAAATATCAAAAAGCAAAATGCTCCTATTGAATTAGAAAAACATCCAAAATCAAAAGAAGAAGAGGATTTTGACAAAGAACTTTCAAAATAAATTCAAAAATTATGTACGATAACGGCAGATATTATCTAATATCCGCCCATCTGAAAAAATAAAACACTGTAATAAAATGTTCCTGTGCTAATAGTGTGGGAGCATTTTTGTTTTTATAATGTGGTATAATATAGAAAAGATTTATATTGGGGGATAATATTATGAATAAAATTTTGATTGCGGATGATAACGGGCAAATTGCCCAAGTGCTTGCAAAATTTGCGGAAAAGGAAGGTTTGACACCTGTTTTGGCAAGTGACGGGGAAATGGCATTAAAGCAGTTTGCCGCCAATGCCAAAGAGATTGTTATGGTGCTTTTGGATGTAATGATGCCCAAGCTGGACGGATTTCAGGTTTGCAAAACTTTACGCAAAGACACAATGGTGCCGATTATTATGATTACTGCCCGTGATGAGGATTGTGACAGGATTATGGGGCTGGATATGGGTGCGGATGATTATGTGGTAAAACCTTTTTCGCCTATGGAAGTTATGGCACGGATTAGGGCAGTATTACGCAGAATAAAAACCGACAATACGCCGGGCAATAATATTTTGACGGTTAATGGTTTGTTTATTGATATTGACAAATATGAGGTGCGGATTGGCACGGATACTGTACCTTTAACAAAAAAAGAGGTGGAGTTGTTATATACTTTGGCTAACAACCGTATTAAAATGTTTACCCGTGATGATTTGCTGGATAAAGTTTGGGGCATTGATTATGAGGGTACTGACAGGGTAGTGGATACCCATATCAAACGGTTGCGTGCCAAACTGGAACAATACAAACATCCCGGTTGGGAGATAAAAACTGTTTGGGGTAAAGGGTATAAATTTGAGGTGCTTTGATGTTTCATTTAAGTAAAATCGCCCGCCGTCTGTCATTGTATTTTGGGGTGCTGTTAATTATTTTTGCATTGGTAATAGGTGTGGCATTTTATCACCAACTGAAAACGCATACTATCAACCTACGCAAGCAGGAAATGCAGGCGACAGCACAGCGGATGGCAGAAGTAATTAGCGACAATTTGACTGTTTTGGAATTTTATCACGGGCCTGCTATTGCCAATTCCCGCTTGTCCACCTATTTGGATAATGTGACACAGGAACATGTGTGGGTTGTTGACCCGACCACAAAAGATAAAGAAAACTACAAACGTCTGCCCAAGCATATCAAACAGAAAATTGAAGAAGCTTTTCAGGGACATAAATTTATGGTTCAAGATTATTCGGAGCGTTACAAAGATACAGTTTTAACCGTAGGTACACCTGTGGTTGACAGGCTGGGCAAGGTCCGGGCGGTAGTGCTGTTGCACGCACCAATTGAGGGTATTCAGACAGCGGTTTATAACGGGTTGAAAATTTTACTGTTTTCCATTGTTATTGCGTTTATTTTGGGAGCAATTTTAAGTGCTTTTATGGCACGTTGGTTCACCAAACCACTCGCCAAAATGCAGGTCATTGCCGAGAAATTGGGTAACGAAGATTATCAGGCAAGGTGTGAAATAAATCAGGATGATGAAGTTGGGTCTTTGGCGAACACTTTGGATACTTTGGCGGTGCGGTTGGATGCCGCCAAGCAACAGCGGGAACGGTTGGAAACCATGCGTAAGCAGTTTGTTGCCAATATTACCCATGAACTGCGTACACCGCTGACGGTGATTTTGGCAAGTTTGGAAGCATTGAAATTGGGAGTTATTTCTGAAAAAACGGAAATTGAAAATGCCTATGGCAGCATGTATAAAGAGGGGATGTTTGCCAAAGCATTGATTACAGATTTGTTGGAATTGTCCAAATTGCAAAATCAGGATTTCCCGTTGGAAAAGACGCAGTTGAATTTTGTGGAAGTGATTAAGGATGCGGTGGAATCAGGAAAGAAACTGGCACGCGAAAAAAATATCACTATCAGTTTTGAAACAGATGTGGAAGAATTGCCAATGCAGGGTGATATGCGGAGATTACATCAGATGTTGCTGACTTTCTTGACTAATGCAATTAAATTTAGTGATGCGGGAACAAGTATAGAAATTAATTTTAAAGAGAGAAATCTGACAATTACTGACCATGGATGTGGGATGAATAAGGAAGCGGCAGAACATGCTTTTGAAAGTTTTTATAAATCACATGATGAACGTAATAAAGAAGGAAGCGGGTTGGGGTTGGCGATTGCCCGCAGTATTGCAGACAGACATGGATTGGTTTTGACTTTGACCAGTGCGGAAGCGATTGGCACGACAGTGAGGGTGGTAGTATGAATTACGGATGCAAAGATTTGATTGCAGTTATTACAGGCGGTACCAGTGGTATTGGCAGGGCGTGTGCAGAATTACTGGTTCGGGACGGGGCAAAGGTTTTTATTTTGGCACGTCACCCAAAAAAAATTAAGGGGTGTGAATTTGTTGCTTGTGATGTGACCAAGCGGGCAAGTGTAAAAAAAGCGGTAGCAAGCATCATTAAAAAAACTGGGAGAATTGATGTTGTTATCAATAGTGCAGGTGTTTATTTGGAACAGCGGGTTGAGAAATTTACAGACAAAGAATTTGCAATAATTATGGACACCAATGTTTTGGGGACGATGTTGATCTGTCAGGCAGTTTTGCCCTATATGGATAATGGGGTTGTCGTCAATGTTGCCAGCGATGCGGGAATAAACGGCAATTATGGTTGTGCGGTCTATAGTGCTTCAAAAGGTGCGGTAGTGGCATTCAGCAAATCTTTGGCATTGGATGTGGCACCAAAAGTCAGGGTGAATTGTGTTTGCCCGGCTGATACAGATACACCTTTGATGAGAAAACAATGTAAAAAAGGTCATTACACTTTAGAACAATGTGCAGAGCCTTATCCGTTAAAACGAATTGCAGTGCCAAAGGAAATTGCCCATGTTATTTGCAGTGTGGCAAGCCCTGCCAACGGTTTTATGACAGGGACAGTAATTTCTGTTGATGGCGGTATTGGCGTTTAACAAAAAATTATGGTATAATAACAAAATTAATTGAAAGAGAATTTGGAGTTGTTATGAGCAATTTTATGAATAAAAAAATTGACAAAAATTCACCAATAGGAGTAATTGATTCTGGTGTTGGCGGTTTGACTGTACTTAAATGGTTACAGGGAAAAATGCCTGCGGAAGATTTTCTTTATATTGGTGATACTGCAAGATGTCCCTATGGCAATGCTCATACAGAGGATGAAATATTTGCTTTTGCAGCGCAAATGGTTGATACATTGGGGCAAAAAGGTGTAAAAATGATAGTTGTCGCCTGCAATACCATTTCTATGTTTGGCAAAGATAATTTGCGTTTTGGTTATGAATTGCCGATTGTTACCATGAGCTTGGGAACAAATCTTGTATTGAGCGCTACCAAGACAAAAAAAATCGGTGTGTTTGCCACACCGTTTACTATTGGCAAACAGTTACATTACAAAGCGATTATGACAGCTGACCCGTCTGCAAAATTAACGATGGTTCCCTGTCCTGATTTTGTACCAATGATAGAAGGGGAAAAGTTTGGCTCGTTGCAGTTAAGAATGATGGTTACAAAATATTGTAAAAATTTACGTGACGATAATTGTGATACATTGCTGTTGGCTTGCACCCATTATCCTTTTGTCAGGGAAGAAATCCGTAAAGATGTTGGTGAAGAAGTTGTGATTATTGACCCTGCGGAACAAACAGCATTAGATACCATCGCAGTTTTGGAAGAAAATAATTTAAGGAAAACTGAAGGTGTGGGTAGGGCAAGAATTTGTTGCACAGCTGATATTTCACGGATGAGAAGGTTGGCGGGCAGAATTTTAGATTTAGGCAAATGTGAATTTAGTGAATTGCAGTTGGCAAAGTTGTAATGTCGGTTGAGAAGTAAAGCCGTCATTAAATTATAAATTTAATGACGGCTTTTTAATTATACTAATTGTATTATAATAATTAGATTTTTTATAAAAAGCTTCCTTGCCAAGTAAAAGTACTTGACAACAAATCAATACCTGTTTATAATAACAATGCTGTTATAAGGAAACGGGGATTTTTTTGTGGAAGAAGTATTTGCCAAACGGGTACGGATGGCACAATTATTTGATACATATAAAAATATGCTGACGGACAAGCAGCGTCAATGTATGGAATTATATTTTAATGAAGATTTGTCATTGGCAGAAATCGGTACAGAATTGGGCGTTTCCCGTCAGGCAGTATTTGATTTGTTGAAGCGGGTGGAAGCACAGCTTAACAAATATGAGGAAAAATTGGGATTGTTGAAACATGGCATTTGAAAATTTGTCTGAAAAACTGCAAAATGCATTAAAACTTTTTCGTGGGACCGGCAAGATTACAGAAGAGGATTTAAAAGCACCGTTAAAAGAAGTGCGGATGGCACTTTTGGAAGCGGATGTTAATTTTAAGGTTGTCAAAGATTTTGTGACGGGAATTAAGGAAAAGGCATTAAATCTTGAACTTGCTCCCGGATTTTCAGCTCATCAGCAGATTATCAAAATCGTTAATGAAGAACTGATTGCACTTTTGGGCGGTGAACAGGCAAAGCTGGAAGTTGCCCCCAAACCTCCTACGGTATATATGTTATGTGGTTTGCAGGGTGCAGGTAAAACTACCAGTGTGGCTAAATTAGCCCACTATCTGAAATATAAAAGGAACAAGAAACCTTTGCTGGTGGCAGGGGATATTTACCGGCCGGCGGCGATTACCCAGTTGGAAGTGCTGGCAAAACAGGTTGGTGTACCAAGTTTTGCTTTGGGTGATAAAACCAGTCCTGTGGAAATTGCCAAGCAGGCATTGGCAAAAGCCAATTATCTTGCTTGTGATACGGTGATTATTGATACTGCGGGCCGTCTGCATATTGATGAAGAATTGATGCAGGAATTGGCAGATATCAAGGCGGCAGTTTCACCAACCGAAATTTTGTTGACGGTGATGCCATGACTGGTCAGGATGCAGTCAATGTGGCCGAGGCGTTTAATGAAAAATTGGGGATTAGCGGTTTGATTATTACCAAATTAGACGGCGATGCCCGGGGCGGAGCAGTTTTATCAGTCAAGGCGGTTACAGGGAAGCCCGTAAAATTTATTGGTATGGGTGAAAAGATTGACGCTTTGGAACCTTTTTATCCCGACAGGATGGCAAGCCGCATTTTGGGTATGGGTGATATTTTATCCCTGATTGAAAAGATTAAGGATACTACGGATATGGCGAAAGCCATTGAGATGGAAAAGAGTATCCGCAAAAATGAATTTACTTTGGAAAACTTTTTGGAGCAACTGCATCAGATACGCAAATTAGGTTCTTTTGACACAATTTTGGGTATGATTCCGGGAATGGGAAATATTGCCAATAAAATTAAAGAAGCCCAAATAGACGAAAAAGAATTTGACAGAATAGAAGCTATTATCCGTTCTATGACGCCTAAGGAAAGACGGCATCCGGATATTATTAACGGCAGCCGCAGAAAACGGATTGCTGTGGGCAGTGGAGTACAGGTACAGAATGTGAACAAGTTGCTGAAAAATTTTGAACAGGCAAAAAAGATGATGAAACAAATGGGCGGCATGGCAAAGTTTGGCGGTAAGGGAATGGGATTGAAACTGCCTTTTGGCTTTTGATTTTAATGCAGATAACGCATTGAAATAGAGAAAATATTTTGGAGGTAAAAATGGTAAAAATTCGTTTGAAACGTATGGGTGCAAAAAAGGCGCCGTTTTATCGTTTGGTAGTTGCTGACGAGCGTTGTGCCCGTGACGGCAAATTTATTGAAAGCATAGGTTATTATGATGCAACAACTCAACCTGCTACGGTTAAGATTGATGCGGACAAAGCACTGGCATGGATGGGAAAAGGCGCCCAAATAACCGATACTGTTCGCAATTTGTTCAAAAAGAATGGAATTATGAAACAATTTGCAGAGGCAAAAACAGCTAAATAAGGGGTGATTTGGCATGAAAGAATTAATTGAAGTAATAGCCAAATCACTGGTAAATGATCCTGACGGGGTAATTGTAAATGAAGAAGTTAATGGAACAACAACGGTGTTTCATTTGCATGTGAGTCCTGATGATATGGGAAAAGTGATTGGCAAGCAGGGACGGATTGCCAAAGCAATCCGTACCGTGATGAAAGCAGTTGCCATTCGTGAAAATGTTAAAGTTATTGTTGAGATTGGCTGAGTGAAAGGACGTATTTATGGAGGAAATGCTGTATGTCCGTGTGCCTATTGCAGTTAAAGCAAAGGTAACGGAAAACACTAAAATGAAAATTATTGCTGACCTGAAAGAAACTGTCAAGCAAATGACTATGGACTTGGAAAGTTTTGATTTTGAAGCACAACGGGCTTTGAAAGAGGCAGCATCAGATTTAAGCAAATTGCCGGTTTTGCGTCAACAGATTGATATGCGTCGAGAAGAACTGCAACAGGAAAAAGATGCAACAGAAGCAAAACTGGAACGTGCTGAAGCGTTGCAAATTGGGGCAGAAATCGGTCATGGAACTTTGGAACGCACGGTGGCTATCAAAGTTGGTATGGATTTGGATGCCTTGATGGGTGCAGAAATTGTAACGGAGGATGGCAAAATAATTGCCTTCCGCGAGTAATGCAAAACGAAATAATTATTGGCAAGATTGTCGCTCCGCACGGTGTACGGGGCGATATTCGTATTTTGCCCATGACAGAAAACCCGGAATTGTTTTTGGACTTGGAATATCTTTTAGTGGGAAACGGACAGCGGCTGACTGTAAAGCGGGCCCGTTTTCAAAAGAATATGGTTTTAGTTTCAACCGAAGAAATTACGGATATGGACGCTGCCGAAAAATTGCGTAACAAAAACGTGCTGGTTAACAGGGCAGATTTGCCCCCGTTACCTAACGGCAGATTTTATGTCAGCGATTTGGCAGGGTGTGTATGTGAGGATGAACAGGGAACAGAAATAGGGGTGTTCAAAGACACGATGCCGACCGGCAGCGTGGATGTTTTTGTAATTGTTGACAAATCGGGCAAAGAAATTTTGGTGCCTGCGGTTAAGGATAATATTTTGCAAATTGATGTGAAAGCAAAACGGATGTTGGTGCGTTTGCCAAAGTGGGATGATGAAAAATGAAATTTTTATTCATAACAATTTTCCCGGAGCAAATTGAACAGGCGGCTGACCACAGTATTTTGAAACGGGCAAAGGATGCCGGACTGATTGAAATAAGTTGTATCAATCCGCGTGATTTTACCACTGACAAACATCGCAGTGTGGACGATACACCTTTTGGCGGCGGGGTGGGGATGGTGTTTAAACCGGAACCATTGGTGGCAGCTATCCGTCAGGCAAAAAAGCAGTTGCCCGATGCGAAAGTGATTGCATTGTGTCCGGGCGGCAGGACTTTAACCCAAAGCATAGTCAAAGAATTTGCCGATGCCCGTCAAAATTTGATTTTGGTTTGCGGACATTATGAGGGATTTGACGAACGTATTTTTCAGTGGGTTGATGAAAAACTTTCCATCGGTGATTATGTAGTGACTGGCGGTGAGTTGCCTGCTTTGGTGGTGATGGACGCTATAAGCAGGTTTATTCCGGGAGTATTGGGAAAACTTGGCAGTGCGGAAGATGACAGTTTTGCCTCGGGGCTTTTGGAATATCCGCAATATACGCGTCCGGATGTTTTTGAAGGGCTGGTTGTGCCAGAGGTTTTGCGTAATGGGGATCATGCAAAAATAGCGGCATGGCGCTTAAAAAAATCATTAATAGCAACTTACAAATTGCGGAAAGATTTGTTAACAGAGGAACAAATCGGCTTGATTGAAGGTACTGTGAAAAAGAAAATGAATAAGACCCAACGGTTATTTTGGGAAGATTTGCGTAAAGAACTAAATGATGGGCAAAAATAAAACAGGTTGTTGTGCAACCTGTTTTATTTTTGCTTTTTAGAATTAAATTTGTTCATTACCTGTTCAATATCTTGCGTCAACCAATTGTCCACCGCTTCTGCCATGGTTTGTACCGCTTTTTCAATAAGAGTTTTATCGTCCCCCTGAAATTTATGCAAAACATGGTCAATTACAATTTGTTGTTCGTGGGGCGGATGACCGATACCGATTTTGAAACGGGGGAATTGGTCTGTCCCCAAATGGTTTTGGATTGATTTAATACCATTATGACCGCCACTGGAGCCGTTTTTGCGGATACGGATAAACCCAACAGGCAAATCCATATCGTCTTGAACAACAGCGATATCTTTTGTGTCAATATTGTAAAAACGGGCATATTCACCTACCGCCAAACCGCTTTCATTCATATAAGTAGTAGGTTTGATAATTATTATTTTCTCGCCATTAAGCCGAAATTCTGCCATTTCGGCATTTTTTTCAGTTTTGTTAAAAGTAATATTGTGTTTGGCAACAAAAACATCTGCCACCATAAAACCGATGTTGTGGCGGGTATTATTATATTCTTTGCCAATATTACCAAGACCGACAATAAGTTTCATAGCCGCATTATACTATATATATGTGTACTTGTAAATTTGCCCAATTATATAT
>JAGHTS010000123.1 GCA_018065225.1 Candidatus Phascolarctobacterium caballi | reverse complement strand
AATCCTATGTTGTCGTTTATTCCGCCATAGCTTAAATGTTGGGTGCTGTCCCGGTCGCCTATGTTCCACATATATCCTGTTTCTATTACTTCCCCGATTTTCCAGCCGTTTTCTATTTGGTTTTGGTTTCTCCACGCTATGCCTATTGGTATGTTAAAAATTTTTGGGCTGTCTATGTCGTATTGCAAGTCCAAGCTGGTTTTGTAGTCCTTGGTGCTGATTTTTGTGTATCTTACTCCTGCATAGGGTGCTATTTCCGAAGTTTTACTTACGGCTATTGGCTGTTCCGCCCTAATGCCTATGCTGTATGCGTCCACTTTGGGTTTGGCGGTTATGTCCTCTGTTCCTGCTGTTCTCATTTTGATGTCGTGGTCTGAATGGGTATAGGTGAAATCTGTGAGTATAGCTGTGTTTTTGGTGTCATATCTGTTATAGACGCTTATGCCTTTGTAATCTGTTTCATTCTTTATGCTGCCGGCTGTTTGGTTGGAGTTGATTTCCCCGTCCACTGTTGTCAACGCTATTCCGCCAAATCCGTGTCTGCTGTTCCATAAATCTATGCCTGTGGTGATGCCGTTATACTGGCTGGTGCTGTCCTGCTCCAAGAATTTGCCTGTTTTCATTCCGTCTATGGTCCTTTTGCTGTGGATGTAGTTTGCCCATACTTCTTTGTTGTATGTTTGGTGTTCTGTTGTGGCTTTTGCGGGCATGATGTTTCCGCTTTCCCCTTGTTCCACTGTTTTTATTTCTGCTGTGTCTTTGTCGTTGGCAAATACATTTCTTAACCCTTCTGCTCTATGCCCTATGCCATCTTCCCTATTCCCTATGCCTTCTGCCCTATGCTCTATGCCCTGCCCTTTATGCCCTACCAAAATCGGTCTTTGGAAGACATCTATGTTGTGGTGGATGCTGTCTGCCGCCATATTGCTGACGGTATAGGTGCTTTGTTGCACATTGGCAAGGGAGTTGAGGTTGGACATGGTGTTGATTACTGTGGCTTGGATTGCTCTGTCGGGTTGTACTAAAGAAATATCATCTATAAATTTCTGCAATTTACTACCAGTTAAAATGTTTTGCAAAATATTAGGAATATCTATCGTGATAGATGGGGCTTCCTTAAATTGAATAGTAAATTCGTTGCCATTGTTTATGATATTATCAACCAACAAACCATAAGCCGCATAAAATCCGTCCCCCATTTCTGCATCCGTCTGCCAACCGTTGACACTTATACCACTGCCTGCAAGTATTTTATAGGGTGTACCACCAACTGCATTGCTGACATAGAGTTTTGCTCCGCTTTCTACTGTGGCACTGGTAATGCCGGTAATTGCTGGTGTATCAGTTATTTTTGTCCCGTCAACTTTTAAGGTACTGCCGTTTTTGAAATTGATATTTCCTGCTGTTATGTGACCTGCCAAATCAAGTGTGCCGTTCACATTGTTGGTTGCCGTTCCCAAATTGACACCGTCTGCCACGCTGACTGTGTTATTAAATTCTGTTGTGCCTGTTCCGTTCCAAGTTTGTGTTATTGTCCCACCATTAAATGTTATCTTTTTACCACTCTCAACGGTATTTGTCCCTGTATTTGCAATATTGTCTGCGTTAACAGTCATATCGGTTGCAAAATCAAGATTGCCTTCCCCGTGCACTCGTTTTGTCAAAGTTCCACCGTCAAATGTAAGTTTTGCTCCACTTTCAACCGTGTTTGTCCCTGTTGTTGCAATATTGTCTGCATTGAAAGTGAGATGGCATGCAAAATGAAGATTGCCTGCACCATTCCAAGTTTGTGTTATTGTGCCGCTGTTAAACTTTATTGTTTTACCACTTTCAACGGTGTTTGTTCCTGTATTAGCAATATTGTCCGCATTAACAATCATATCAGTTACAAAATCAAGATTACCTGCCCCTTGCACTTTTTTTGTCAAAGTTCCACCGTAAAATGTAAGTTTTGCTCCACTTACTACTATATTTGTCCCTGTTATTGCAATATTATCTGCATTGGTGCTTACATTGCCTGCAAAATTAAGATTACCTGCACCAGATATTTGACATTGCAAAAGTCCGCCTGTAAAAGTCAGGGTTTTACCGCTTGCAACGGTATTTGTTCCCGTGTTGGCGATGTTGTTTGCATCGGTACTTACATCGCCTGCAAAATCAAGATTACCCGCCCCTTCCATTTTTGCCGTCAATGTTCCACCTGTAAATGATACTGTTTTATCACTTGCAACTGTGTTTGTCCCTGTATTAGTAATATTATTCGCATTAACAGTCATATCGCCTGCAAAATCAAGATTACCCGCCCCTTTCCAAGTTTGTATTATTGTTCCCCTATTAATAAACTTTATTGTTTTACCACTTTCAACTGTGTTTGTCCCTGTATTAGTAATATTATTCGCATTAACAGTCATATCGCCTGCAAAATCAAGATTGCCTATACCTCCCACTTTTTTTGTCAAAGTTCCGCCCTGCAAAGTAACCGTACAATCACTAATCCAGTTATCCTCTCCATTGATATAATCTGCATCAGTTACAATTATATTGTCATAAAAACTTATTCCTCCCCCATTTACAGCAGCATTCATTGTTGTTGCTCCTTCAAAATAAACCCTGCTATTATTTGTTAATGTATAGTTAAGTACACCACTTTGCAAGTATAACGAATCAATAACAGTGCTTGGCTCTGTAATATCATCTGCACTCATATTCCCTGATATTTCTGCCGCTTCTGCCCCCGTTGCCCAAAAATTTGGCAACAGCAATGCTCCGCCCAGCACCACATTTAACAATATTTTCCTTAACAAATGCTTTTTCATTATTTTTACCGCCTTTCAGCAAAATTTATGCATAGAAATTCATAATAATTATAACACAAATAATAATGTTAAGATAAAAATATAGCCGTTTTACCTATCGGGCAAACTTCAACCATAAGGAAGTGGGTTTTTTATTATTTTAATATACACTACAATTTTTCGTGTCCGTTTGTATTATAACCTGTCAAATATACACATAGCAGAACATTTAAGCCCATTTTTAACTTTACCGACAAAATTTTTTTGTAAAAATAAGGCAGTTTTGACGTCAAAAAAGCGATTTTGACGTCAAAATTGATTAAAATTTGTTTTGAAAATACAAAATTTTGGAAAATCAAATTATCTTTTGAGGTCCTGTTAAGAATTATGTGTAAACATTTTCTTCAAGTTTTAGCTCACACCATATATTTCATCAAAAATCTGATTGATTTCTATACTCGTTTCTTCAAATGCAAGGGCAGACTTAAAATATTGTTCTTCATTGTACTTTTCATATAATACACAGACAAACCTTTCCATTGAGTTTTCATTCGGAAACATTTCCTTTTTTCTTGTTTGCCGTTT
>JAGHTS010000224.1 GCA_018065225.1 Candidatus Phascolarctobacterium caballi | reverse complement strand
TATAATAATTTTATAAAAAGTGAGGAAAACAAACAATGAGAAAATTACTATTTTTATTCCTGTTATTAATCGTACCCTTTTCAACAGGATTTGCCAAAAACAATGTTGTTAAAGAAATCACACCCCAGTCCGCCAAACTTGATTTTTTTCAAAACTTTCAAAATGAAAAAGATTATATTGTTGATTTGGCTTTTAACGCCATTATCCAAAAAACGACGGAAAAACCTGTGGCGTGGTATTCCAAATACAGTACTTTTAAGAAAACTGACAGTTATACTGCAGGCAAAGTTCTTGTACGGTGTACCAATCACAAATTGGCAACCTGTCTTATCAAATATGAAATGAAAGATACCGCTTTCCGTAACAAAGCATTGGTTAATATGTCTGACAGCGATATTTCAGGTTTTACCCAAAGTTGGATTAATTCCATATTGAAATACAAATCAATTCCTTATATCTGTTGTCGGGAAGTTAAAATTGAAGACGATTATCTGGAATAAACAAAAACCCGTTTGTTAATACAAACGGGTTTTTCATTACTTTTTCAACATCTTTTTCAAAAAAGCACCTGTATAACTTGCTTTAACTTTGGCAACTTCCTCCGGCGTTCCTGTGGCAACAATTGTACCGCCCCTGTCACCACCTTCGGGACCCAAATCAACAATATAGTCCGCTTGCTTGATAACATCCAAATTATGCTCAATTACCACCACACTGTCACCGTTCACCACTAATCGTTGCAAAACATCCAACAATTTATGAACATCTGCCATATGCAAACCTGTAGTCGGCTCATCCAAAATATAAATGGTTTTCCCTGTACTGCGTTTGCTCAACTCAGTTGCCAATTTGACCCGCTGTGCTTCGCCACCACTCAAAGTTGTAGCCGGCTGTCCCAAATGAATATACCCCAACCCCACATCTTCCAAAACTTGCAGTTTGCTCTCTATTCGTGGCTGGTTTTTGAAAAATTCCAATGCTTGAGTAACGGTCATATCCAAAACTTCAGCAATATTTTTACCCTTGTATTTTATTTCCAAAGTATCACGATTATACCTTGCCCCATGACAGACATCACAGGGGACATATACATCAGGCAAAAAATTCATTTCAATCTTGTTCATTCCGTCACCGCTGCACGCCTCACAACGACCGCCTTTGACATTAAAACTAAAACGTCCTGACTTATAGCCCCGTAATTTTGCCTCATTGGTGCTGGCAAACAAAGTACGGATAAAATCAAACAACCCTGTATAAGTTGCAGGATTGGAACGGGGTGTCCGTCCGATAGGGCTTTGGTCAATGTTGATAACTTTATCAATATAGTCAATGCCCTCTATTTTTTTATATTCCCCCGCCTTTGTCCTTGCACCGTGCAGTTTGGCTGCCAAAGCATTATACAAAATATCATTAATCAAAGTAGATTTGCCACTGCCACTGACCCCAGTCACCACCGTGAAGACACCCAATGGTATTTTAACGTCAATATTCTTCAAATTATTGGCTTTTGCACCACGTACCACCAAAGCCCTTCCATCCTGTTTGCGACGTTGCTTGGGAATTGGTATTTGTTTTACCCCTGACAAATACTGCCCGGTAATAGAATTTTTGCATTTCATAATTTCTTTGGCAGTCCCCTGAGCAATAACCTCCCCGCCATGTTCGCCTGCACCCGGTCCAATATCAATAATCTCATCTGCGGCATACATAGTTTCTTCGTCATGCTCCACCACAATCAAAGTATTGCCCAAATCACGTAAATGCTTCAAAGTGTCCAAAAGTTTGGCGTTATCCCGCTGATGCAACCCAATACTTGGCTCATCCAAAATATATAAAACGCCTGTCAATCCGCTGCCAATTTGTGTTGCCAACCTTATACGTTGTGCCTCGCCACCACTTAAAGTGCCTGCCGACCTATCCAAGGTAAGATAATCCAACCCCACATTATTCAAAAATTCCAAACGGGCATTAATCTCTTTTAGCACCTGCTTGGCAATAATCATCTGTCGCTTTGTCAATTTTAACTTTTTGAAAAAGTCCAAACATTCCCTCACCGTATAATGGGTAACATCACAAATATTTTTACCGCCAATCAAAATACTTAACACCTCAGGTTTAAGCCGTGACCCGTGACACACTGTACATGGATTGGCAGTCATAAAATTCTCCATGTCCTCACGCATACTGTCACTAAACGCCTCTTTGTAACGCTTTTGCATTACCGCCAAAATACCGTCAAAAGTAGTGCAGTGCAATTTGGTTTCACCAGCCAAATTGGTGTACCAAAATTTATATTCCCGGTCTTCCGTACCATTCCACAAATCATTTTGCACCTGTTTGGGCAAATCATTCCATGTAGTATCCAAACTGTAACCATATGCCTTCAAAACAGCCCCTAACTGCTTCATCCTGTAAGAATCTTCATTATGGCTGAATGCCGCAATCGCCCCTTCTGCAAAAGTTTTTGTACCGTCAGGAATAATCAAATCTTTGTCAAATTCCATATGGGCGCCCAACCCCATACATTCAGGACAGGCACCATACGGGGCATTGAAACTGAACAAACGCGGCTCAATAGCAGGCAAAGAAATACCGCAGTCGTTACAGGCAAAATGTTCGCTGAACAAACTGATTTCTGTCTTCTTGTCTGTAATTTTGGCAATTTCTACAAACCCGTCCGCCAACTTTAACGCAGTTTCCACACTGTCCGCCAACCGCTGACGGATACCGTCCCTAACCACAAGTCGGTCAATAACCACACTGATACTGTGCTTGCGTTTCTTGTCAAGCACAATTTCCTCATCCAAAGTCCGCACTTCATTATCTACATAAACACGCAAATACCCTGCCTTACGCATTTCATCCAAAACTTTTTGATGCTCACCCTTACGTCCCCGTACCAAAGGCGACATCACCATAAACTTTGTTTCCGCTGGCAACTCCAAAACCTTGTCAACAATCTGTTCCACACTTTGCCGTTCAATCAGTTTGCCGCATTGGGGACAATGGGGTTCCCCTGCCCTTGCAAACAACAAACGCAAATAATCATAAATCTCTGTCACCGTACCGACTGTGGAACGGGGATTGCGGCTGGTGGTTTTTTGGTCAATGGAAATAGCAGGGCTTAACCCCTCAATATAATCAACATCAGGTTTATCCATCTGCCCCAAGAACTGACGGGCATAACTGGACAAACTTTCCACATAACGCCTTTGCCCATCCGCATAAATAGTATCAAAAGCCAAAGAACTTTTGCCGCTGCCGCTCAAACCTGTGATTACCACCAATTTGTCACGTGGTATGGTGACATCAATATTTTTCAAATTGTGCTGTCTTGCACCTTTAATAATTAAATTTTCTTGCATAATGGTTACCTTTATTAGTATATTGAAAATACTATTTTTTTATTTTTTTATCAATTATTGAATAATAT
>JAGHTS010000140.1 GCA_018065225.1 Candidatus Phascolarctobacterium caballi | reverse complement strand
TTTATAGCACTATGTTTTCATAGTGTTATTTTATTTAGGATGCTTTATATGGTATAATAATTAATAATATTTTTGGAGTTTTATAATGAAAGTTAGTATTCCTTTTGAAAAAGCAGAATATGAAATTTTTGTAGAGAACGGCGGTTTGTTGAAAATTGGCGAAAAATTTTCATTAAAAAATCGACATGTTTTGCTTGTAACAGATGAAGGAGTTCCAGCAAAATATAGTGAAATTGTTGCCAAACAATGTAACAAAGTTTTGAAAATATGTTTGCCGAAAGGGGAAAAGACTAAGTGTTTTGACAAGTTGTTATTTTTGACAGAAAGTATGCAAAAAGCTGGATTTACACGTAACAGTTGTATTGTAGCGGTAGGTGGTGGAGTAATAAGTGACTTATGTGGATTAGTTGCGTCAATTTATATGCGGGGGATTGATTTGTATATAGTGCCTACAACATTGATGGCACAGGCAGATGCCTCTGTTGGCGGAAAAAATGCAATTAATTATAATGGTGTTAAAAATTTTATTGGTACATTTTATCAACCGTCGGGAATTTTAGTTGACCCGCAAGTATTGCAAACGTTGGACAAAAGATATTTGGCAGAGGGTTTTGTAGAATTAATAAAGATTGCAGTTACATGTGATAAGAATTTTTTTGAACAGTTGGAAAAAATAGAGCCGTTTTCATTGTTGACGGATAGAATTATAAAAAAGGGTATAGAGTTAAAAAAAGGAATAATTGAACAAGATCCCGAAGAAAAAGGTTTGCGTAGAGTGTTAAATTTTGGGCATACAATAGGTCATGCTATTGAAAGTGCGGAACAGGGAAAACTTTTACATGGGGAATGTGTTGGTATTGGAATGTTGGCTTTTTGCAGTAATGCAGTGCAAACAAGAATTTTAAAATTGTTGCAAAAATGGGATTTGCCTACAAGTACGCAGTTAGATATGGAAGTATTGCATCATTTTATTCAATATGACAAAAAGCGTTTGGATAAAAAAATAAGGGTTGTTTATGTTGAAAAGATTGGCAGTTTTCAGTTTTTGGAAGAGACGGTTTCAGAAATTTTGCAAAGGGTGGAGAAAATCAGATGAAAAATACTTTTGGTAATAGTATCATTGTAACAGTGTTTGGTGAAAGTCATGGTATGGCGGTAGGGGCAGTACTTGATGGTTTGCCTGCGGGAATAGGTGTAAGTATGGCAAATATAAATGAAATGCTTCATTTGCGTCATCCAAAGGATAAAACGGCTACAATGCGGCAAGAAGAAGATAAAGTTTCAATTTTGAGTGGCGTCTTTAATAATTATACGACTGGCACCCCATTAACATTGGCAATTCAAAATAAGGATATGCATAGTGGTGATTATCAGTATGGTATAGCCAGACCAAGTCATGTTGATTATGTTGCAAGGAAACGTTATGGTGGCTTTGAAGATTATAGGGGCGGCGGTCATTTTAGCGGTCGTGTTACTGCTGCACTGGTGGCGGTTGGTGGTATTTTATTGCCTGTGTTAAACAATCTTGGCATTAAAGTTGGTACGCATATTTTGCAATGTGGCAGTATTTGTGACCGTAATTTTGAAATTTTGCCCAATGATCTTGATTTTTTAAGTAAAAGAAGTTTTCCTGTTTTGGAATTTGGCGTTGAGAAAAAGATGACGGAAGTTATTATGCGGGCAGCTGACGATAAAGACAGTATTGGCGGGTTGGTTCAAACTGGAATTTATGGTTTGCCTGCTGGTTTGGGTGAGCCGTGGTTTGATGGTTTTGAAAGTATGTTAAGCCACATTATTTTTAGTATTGGTGGTATTAAGGGTATTGAGTTTGGGTTGGGTTTCGCATTTGCTAATAAAAAAGGCAGTGAGGTCAATGACAGTTTTGTTATAAAAGATGAAAAAGTAAGTACAAAGACAAATAATAATGGCGGTATTAATGGCGGCTTGACAAATGGGATGCCAGTTGTTTTTCAATGTGTAGTCAAACCAACTGCTTCTATTGGCAAAGCACAGGAAACCATTGATTTTGTAAAAAATGAAAATGTGATAATGGAACTTAAGGGACGACATGATCCGGCTATTATCCGCAGAATTTGTCCTGTGATAGACAGTGTAACTGCACTTGTTGTTGCAGACATGTTGTCACAACGTTATGGGGCGGACATTCTTGTTAAAAAGGATTTGTTATGCAATTTGGTTTAATTGGCAGGCAACTTGGGCATAGTTTTTCTAAAGAATTACATGGTAAAATTGGCAATTATCAATATGATTTGCTGGAACTGGAGCCGGAACAATTAGCGAGATTTTTTAGGGAGCGAAATTTTAAAGGAATTAATGTCACAGTTCCCTATAAAGAGAAAGTCCTTTCTTTTTTGGACGTGATGTCAGATACTGCTCAAAATATTGGGGCGGTAAATACTGTGGTCAATGTTAAGGGCAAGCTATTTGGTGATAATACGGATTTTGCCGGATTTAAATCACTTTTGTGTCACAACAAATTTAATGTAAAAAACAAAAAAGTATTAGTTTTAGGAACTGGAGGTACGTCCAAAACAGTAACAGCAGTATTGAATTTTTTTAATTGTGACAATGTCATTAAAGTTTCACATAGCGGTGCGACAAATGCAGTCAGTTATGATGATGTTTATCTAAAACATTCTGATGCAGATTTTATTGTTAATACTACGCCTGTGGGGATGTTTGCGGATATGGATTGTGTACCTTTGGATATAAGTAAATTTGCAAATTTGCAAGGTGTTGCAGATGTTATATATAATCCTTTGCGTACTGATTTGCAGTTGGCGGCAATGGGGAAAAAGATTAAATATTGTGGCGGTCTTTATATGTTGGTGGCACAGGCGGTTTATGCGTCTGCACTTTTTCAAAACATCAAACCGGATGCAACGGTTGTAAAAAAAGTTTATTTGGAATTATTGACGGAAAAACAAAATATTGTGTTGACGGGTATGCCGTCTTGCGGGAAAAGTTCTGTCGGAAAATGTTTGGCAGCAAAATTAAAGCGTAATTTTGTGGATACGGATGTTTTGTTGGCAGGAAAATTGGGGTGTAAGGTAGACGATTTTCTTAAAAATTATGGGGAAAGCGAATTTAGGAAACGGGAAACAAATATTATTAAAGAAATCAGTATGCAAAACGGTATAGTTATAGCAACTGGTGGTGGTGCTGTTTTAAACGGACAAAATATCAAAAATTTAAAACATAACGGGGTTGTTTTTTTCTTGGACAGAGATTTTAATTTATTGCAAGTTAGTAGTGACCGTCCTTTAAGTGATAACAAAACCAAACTGCAAAAGATGTTTGAAGACAGATATTTGGTATATAAAAATTCCGCAGACATTTGTCTTGACGGCAATGGCGGAGTGGAAGAAACTGCTAACTTAATTTTAAAAGAATGGAGAAGATATAATGAAAATATTAGTGCTTAACGGACCAAATATGAACTTGCTGGGTATTCGTGAACCGGATGTGTATGGTGCTGTTACTTTTCAAAAATTGCTGGATAATATATATAACTATGGCAAAAAAAATAATCTTGAAATTCGTTGTTTGCAGTCCAATCACGAAGGGGTGTTGATTGATGCTGTTCAAAATGCATATCGTCAAAAATATGATGGTATTGTAATTAATCCTGCGGCTTATACACATACCAGTATAGCAATTAGGGATGCGATTAAAGCGGTACATATTCCAACGGTGGAAGTCCATATATCGGATATAGACAAAAGGGAAGATTTCCGAAAAATTAACTATATTAAAGATGTTGTTGTTCATTCCATTGTGGGGCATGGCATTAACGGATATTTGGAAGCGCTTGAATATCTGCAAAACAGGGCGGCAAATAATGTGGGCAGAAATTAAGCCGTTTGTCCCCGACGGAAAGGCAACGGTTCCGGCTTCAAAAAGTTTAAGCCACCGTTATTTAATTGCAGCTCATTTGTCAGGGAATGTTTTATTGGCAAAGAATGTTAATGAGTGTGACGATATTGTTGCAACACGTAATTGTTTGAAAAAATTGTCTTTGGACGATGATTTTTTTTGTAATGAAAGTGCCAGTACATTGCGGTTTTTAATTCCTTTATCGTTGGTTTTTAATAACAAAGCGGCATTTACAGGTAAAAAAATTTTGTTGCAACGTGGTGCAAATGCTTATGCCAAGATTTTTGCGGACAAAAATATTCATTTTTGTGTAACAGAAAATAAAATTTTGTTGGACGGAAATTTAACATCAGGCAAATATGAAGTTGACGGCAGTATTAGCAGTCAGTATATTAGCGGGTTGTTGTTTGCTTTACCTCTTTTACAGGGTGACAGTACTATAACAATTATCCCGCCTTTGGTTAGCAAGCCATATCTTAATTTAACATTACAAGTTTTGCAAAAATCCGGTATAGAAATTAGTTTGAATAATGAAAATGAATTTTTTATTCCGGGCGGGCAAAAATATAAGATGCCAGCAGTTGAAGTTGAGGGAGATTGGTCAAATGGGGCTGTGTTATATGGGTTTAACAATGTCGGGGGCAGGATAGTAATTCAAGGTCTTAATGCCGACAGCCAACAAGGGGATAAGATTTGTTTAAAATTTTATGAACAATTACAACATAACAATGCCCAAATAGATTTGACAGATTATCCAGATTTGGCACCAATTATGTTTGTGACGGCGGCATTGTTAAAAGGCGGTACATTTTTTGGCACAAACCGTTTGCAAAACAAAGAAAGTAACCGCTTGGATGACATGATTGCAGAAATGGCAAAATTTGGGATAAAAACAGAAAAAGGAAATAATTTATTGAAAATAATGGCTTCAAAATTGCAAGCACCAAGAGTGGCAGTTGACGGGCATAATGATCACCGTGTTATTATGGCAATGACGTTATTGTTAAGTAAAACTGGCGGTGTACTTACTGGTGTGGAAAGTGTAAAAAAGAGTTGGCCTGATTTTTTTGCAGTATTGCAAAACTTGGGTATGCAAATCAGCGTGAGGGAATAAATTATGAATATGGATTTTGAAAAAAAATTGCCAATACCATTGGAAACCAAAAAACTCTATCCGTTAACTGCAGAAATGCAGAAAATTATTGCGGAACGGCAAAATGAATTAAAGGCGGTTTTTTTGGGAAAAACAAACAAATTTGTATTGATTGTGGGACCTTGCTCTGCCAATGACAGTGATGCTGTTTTGGATTATTGTTCACGTTTGGCAAAAGTGCAGGAAAAAGTTAAGGATGTTTTATATATTATTCCCCGTGTCTATACAAACAAGCCAAGGACAATTTGTGACGGTTATATGGGAATTTTGCACCAACCTGAACAAACAGAACATCCGGATTTGTTTAACGGGATTATTGCGGTTAGAAGTTTGCACAGCAAAGTTGTCGGTACAACAGGACTGACAACAGCAGATGAGCTTTTATATCCTGAAAATTACAAATATGTGGATGATTTATTAGGGTACGTTTCGGTCGGGGCAAGGTCTGTAGAAGACCAGCAACACAGGTTTACTGCAAGTGGAATAGATGTGCCTGTGGGAATGAAAAATCCAACAAGCGGTGATTTGAGTGTAATGATGAATGCGATATATGCGGCACAGCATCCACATTCATTTGTTTATAGAGGTTGGGCGGCTCATTCACATGGAAATGTGCTGGCTCATGCAGTTTTACGTGGCTACACTGACAGATTGGGACAGAATTATTCCAATTATCAAAATGACAATATTTTGGCGGTTATGGACATATATACAAAGATGAATTTGGTTAACCCTGCAGTTATAGTTGATTGTAACCATGCCAACAGCGGCAAAGACCCGTTTAAGCAGATTGAAATTATTAAAACTGTTTTGCAAAACAGAAAACATGATGAGGATGTCAAAAAGATGTTAAAAGGGTTTATGGTGGAAAGTTATCTTGAAGACGGCTCGCAA
The DNA here is from genome assembly GCA_018065225.1 of Candidatus Phascolarctobacterium caballi. GTDB lineage: Bacteria > Bacillota > Negativicutes > Acidaminococcales > Acidaminococcaceae > Phascolarctobacterium_B > Phascolarctobacterium_B caballi. The sequence continues at coordinate 395 of JAGHTS010000140.1, read as the reverse complement.
AGTATTGATGGCAAAATTTACGGAAAATCAATTACTGACCCATGTTTGGGGTGGGAAAAAACAGAACGGCTGATTTATACTTTGGCAGAAAATATTTAAATTTTGCCATTAGTGTTTGCAATCAGTTTGATGTTGTGTTATAATCTTGCACGTGACAGTTTATGCGGGTGTAGTTTAGTGGTAAAACTCCAGCCTTCCAAGCTGATGTTGTGGGTTCGATTCCCATCGCCCGCTCCAAATTAAAAGACGGTTGTTAAATGATAATTTAACAACCGTCTTTTTTTATAGATATTTTGTTTTGTAAATGCCAAATTTCACAAAAATGTGTTTATAAAAGTTACGTAACATCTGCCAAAAGTTACGTAACTTTTACTTTAATTTTTGCTGCTTTGTAA
>JAGHTS010000103.1 GCA_018065225.1 Candidatus Phascolarctobacterium caballi | reverse complement strand
CTTTTATATAAAAAGTGGTATTTTTTTTCTATATGTGGTATGATTAGTAAAATTATGCACATAAATATAATATGTTTTATAAAGGATGGTAAATATGATGGCAGCTGAAGAACTAAACTCATTGCAAAAATATTTCGCTTCTTTGCAGTTTTGGAATTATGCAGATATTATAGTTTTGCTGATTTTGATGGGAGTGGCTTATCACTTTTTGCATAATACGCGGGCAATGAGTGTAGTAAAGGGCTTGCTGGTGTTGGTATTACTGTTCCTTTTTGTCAGATGGTCAAATTTAAGTGCCACTACTTATGTTCTTGAAAAGGTTTTATATGTGTTTTTGATTGCCGGTGCAGTGATGTTGGTGCCGGAATTACGTCGTGTGTTGGAGCGGATAGGCAATATTAATATTTTGCGTGGCGGTTCCAAATTAACCAGAGCGGAAATTGATGATGTGTTGGATGCCACAAGGGATACAGTGGCAAATTTAAGCCGCCGTAAAGTTGGGGCATTGATTGTATTTGAACAAAACAGCAGTTTGGATGAAACGGTTGACAGTGGCATTAAATTGGATGCATATATTTCCAGCGGTCTTTTGATAAATATATTTGAAAAAAATACACCTTTACATGACGGGGCGGTTGTGGTCAGGGAAAATAAAGTGTTGGCAGCAACTTGTTATTTGCCGTTAACTGACCAACATTTAAGTAAGGATTTGGGAACAAGGCATAGGGCGGCATTGGGATTAACTGAACAAAGCGATGCGTTGGTGGTGATTGTCAGTGAGGAAACAGGTAATATTTCTGTTGCCAGAGATGGGCAGTTGCTCCGTTATTTGACACCAAATGATGTGGAAGCACTTTTGGTAGAAAATTTGTATAAAACAAATAATAAAACAGATTTAATGAAAGTCGTTTCCAAGTCATATAATTAAATGAAACTCCGTATTAATAATGTTCGCATATCTCTATTGAAAGAAACAGAGATATGTGATGCTGTTGCAAAAAAAATTGGTGTTGATTGTTCGGCACTTAACAATATTGTGATTGTCAGACGTGCTGTGGACGCACGAAAAAAAGAAGATATTTATTTGAATTTTCATGTTCAATGTGATGTTGATGTACCTGCAAAAACATTGGACAGAGTTTGCAGTAATAGGGATGTCAGCAAGTGTCAGAAATTAAAACAAGATGAACCTGTGTTTGGTACAGAAAAATTAGTGGCACCGCCTGTAATTGTTGGGGCGGGGCCTGCTGGTCTTTATGCCACATTGGAATTGGCCCGCTATGGTTATAAACCTATTTTGTTGGAACGGGGAAAACCGATTTCTGAAAGAGTTAAGGATGTAGAAAAGTTTTGGACTTTGGGCGAGTTTAATCCTGAAAGTAATTGTCAGTTCGGTGAAGGCGGGGCAGGGACTTTTTCTGACGGAAAACTTACCACACGGGTTAGTGACCCGATGATGGCAACAATTCTTAAAGATTTTGTTGACTGTGGTGCTCCAGAAAATATTTTGTTTGAGCATAAGCCTCATGTTGGTACGGACAAATTGCGTGCTATGGTGGCTAATCTTACAAAAAAAATTGGTGAATTAGGCGGTAAGGTTATATATAACTCCCAAGTGTCGGATATTGTGGAGGAACACGGTACTATAAGTAGGGTTATACTGAAAGATGGCAGTATAATTTCTGCTGGGGTTGTTTTGTTGGCTTGCGGTCACAGTGCCCGTGATACTTATGCAATGTTGGCACAACGTGGTGTAGCAATAGAAACCAAAAATTTTGCCATTGGTTTAAGAATTGAACATCCTCAGGAATTAATTGATAAAGCACAATATGGTAAGTTTGCAGGACATCACTTGCTGGGGGCTGCTGATTATATGTTAGTTTATAACTCACCAGATAATATGCGTTCCGCTTATACTTTTTGTATGTGTCCCGGAGGGCAAGTTGTGGCGGCGGCATCTGAACAAGGCGGTGTTGTTGTTAACGGAATGAGTAATTTTCAACGGGACAGCGGTATTGCCAATAGTGCAGTTGTTGTGAATGTTACAGCAGATGATTTTGGACATAATCCGTTGGACGGAGTTGAGTTCCAACGTAAATATGAACAATTGGCATTTCAGTTAGGCGGCAAGAATTATTCTGCACCGGCACAGAATGTACAAAGTTTTTTAACAAATGCAGTTCCTTCATTAAATGGGCTGATATCACCAAGTTACAGACCAAAGGTAACGGTGGCGAAATTAAGCGGTTGTTTGCCTGATTTTGTGATAAACACTTTGCAAAAGGGAATTGTTGATTTTGATAAAAAATTACATGGCTTTGCTGATGGCGGAGCGTTATTGACCGGAGTGGAAACAAGAACTTCTGCACCTTTAAGAATAGTACGGAACAGGGAAACTTATGTCAGTATCAGTCATAATAATCTGTACCCTTGTGGTGAGGGGGCAGGTTATGCGGGCGGAATTATGAGTGCCGCATTAGACGGATTTCATGTGGCAAGAGCAATTATGGCGCGGTATGCGTGTTAAAAGGAGAAAATAATGGCAAGAATGTTTGGCACGGACGGTGTACGTGGTGTAGCCAATGTGGAACTTACACCGGAACTTGCTTTTAAATTAGGATATGCGGCAGCATCTTATTTTGGCAGGGAAACAAAACAACCAAAGATTTTAATTGGCAGGGATACACGCCGTAGCGGGGTAATGTTGGAATGTGCGTTGGTGGCGGGAATTTGCAGTGCTGGCGGTAATGCCCATTCGTTGGGGGTGATTTGCACACCTGCGGTAAGTTATTTGACACCATTTATGAAAGCACAGGCGGGGGTGGTGATTTCTGCAAGTCATAATCCTTTTGAAGATAACGGTATTAAATTTTTTAGTGCCAACGGGTACAAATTGCCGGATGCGGTAGAAGATGAAATTGAAATGTTGGTGAAGACACCCATTGATTACAGCAAAGCGGTTAGTGGCAGCAGTGTTGGCAAACTTACTTATGAATACAATTTGGCATCAAGATATGTCAACCATATTATCAGTACAGCAACAACAAAATTAAACGGGTTGAAAGTTGTGCTTGATTGCAGTAATGGTGCCAATAGTGAAATTGCTCCAGTTATTTTGCGTTCTTTGGGTGCAGATGTGACAGTTATTTTTGACCGTCCTGACGGAGATAATATCAATAATGGTTGTGGCTCAACCCATTTGGAAGCATTGCAACGCAAGGTTGTGGAAGAGGGTGCGGATCTTGGCATAGCCAATGATGGGGATGCAGACCGTTGTCTTGCTGTGGATGAAAATGGGGAAGCGTTGGATGGTGACCAAATTATGTTGATTTGTGCGTTGGAGTTACAAAAACGCAGACGGTTGAATGATAATACTTTGGTGACAACAGTAATGAGTAATATTGGTTTGCATAAGGCAATGAAAACACATGGCGGCAGGACTGTTAAAACGGCAGTGGGTGACCGCTATGTTTTGGAAGAAATGTTGAAACATAATTATTCTATTGGTGGAGAACAAAGCGGACATATAATTTTTACAGAATTTGCCAAGACGGGTGACGGGATTTTAACAGCGGTACAATTAATGTGTGCTATGGTAAAAAATAATAAAGCGTTGAGCGAGTTGGGACAAATGATGAAAAAATATCCTCAAGTTTTGGTTAATGTGCGGGTAGCAGACAAAAACGGTTGGGAAGAAAACCAGAAAATACAGCAAATTATTCAAAAATATAAAGATGAGCTGGGGGATGACGGACAAATATTGGTGAGAGCCAGCGGTACAGAACCGCTTATTCGGATTATGGCAGAGGGACTTGATCAGGTAAAATTGGATGCAATAGCAAATGGTATAGGGAATATTGTCAGGAACGAATTGGGATAACTTTTTTGTTTGACTAAAATTATGTGGTGATATATTATAAACGATATTATGATTAAGTTAGAAAATGTAGAAAAAACATATTTTCATAAAAACGGTAATGTAGTTGCCTTAAAACCAACTTCTTTGGCAGTGAAGAAGGGGGAGATTTTTGGTATTATCGGTTTGTCCGGTGCGGGGAAATCTACATTGGTGCGTTGTATTAATATGTTGGAGCGTCCCACAGGCGGGAAAGTTTATGTTGACGGTAAGGATATGACGGCTTTGGATGATGCCCAGTTGCGTGTGGCACGGCAATCCATTGGCATGATATTCCAGCATTTTAATTTGTTGGCAAGCCGAACCGTAAGGCAGAATATTGCTTTTCCGTTGGAAATTCAAGGGAAAGATAAGGAATATATTGGCAAGCGTGTGGAAGAAATGTTGGAACTTGTCCAACTTAAAGAACGGGGCGATTATTATCCGTCACAATTATCCGGCGGACAAAAACAACGGGTTGGCATTGCCCGCGCATTGGCATCAGCCCCCAAAGTGCTTTTGTGTGATGAGGCGACAAGTGCATTGGATCCTGCCACCACAAAATCTATTTTGGCTTTGCTGAAAGAAATAAATGAGAAATTAGGACTTACTATTGTTTTAATAACCCATCAGATGGAAGTGGTAAAAAATATTTGTGACAGGGTTGCGGTTATTGAAAACGGAAATATTGTGGAGCAGGGTTTGATGTTAGATTTGTTCACCAATCCGCAACATCCTACAACCAGAAATTTTACAGCGGCGGTTATGAATGCAGAGCTTCCGGAAATGGTAAAAAATATGAAACTAAGTCATCAATATAAAGAGGGTGCAAAACTAATTACCCGTATATCGTTTATTGGGGATTTGGCAGGTGAGCCGATTATTAGCGGTATGGTAAAAAAATGTGCTGTGGATGTTTCTATACTTTATGGTAATATTGACCAGTTAAAAGATACCGCTTTTGGAACATTGATTTTGGAAGTCAGCGGAACGGAAGCAGGATTGAAATCTGCACATGAATATTTGAATAATTGTAAAGTTAAATCGGAGGTGATTGGCTATGAGTCCTGATATGTGGGGCCTTTTAGTTGATTCCTTCTGGGAAACAATGTATATGGTGGTATTAAGTACAGCTTTGGCAACAATTATCGGGTTGCCGTTGGGCGTGGTTTTAACAGTTACCCGTTCCAATCATATATTACCCAATGCACCTGTTAATACTGTTTTGGGGGCAGTTGTTAATGCCGCCCGTTCCACACCTTTCATTATTTTGATGGTGGCAATTATTCCTTTGACACGTTTATTGGTGGGAACCAGTATTGGCACAACCGCAGCAATCGTACCTTTGACCATTAGCGCTGCACCGTTTATTGCCAGAGTTATAGAAAGTTCGTTGTTGGAAATTGATCCGGGAGTTGTAGAAGCGGCACAGGCAATGGGGGCAAGTCCTATGCAAATTATTGTAAAAGTGCTTTTGCCGGAGGCAATGCACAGCATAGTGTTGGGGATAACGTTGGCAATTATCAGTTTGATTGGCTATTCGGCAATGGCAGGGGCGCTTGGAGGCGGTGGACTGGGAGATTTGGCAATTCGTTATGGTTATCAGCGTTTCCGTTTGGATATTATGATTATTACAGTGGTAATTTTGATTGTGATGGTGCAGGCGATGCAGTCATTTGGTGATTATGTTTCCAAGAAACTAAATAAAAACAAGTTGTAAAAAGGTATTAAAAAGTCCGTTTGGTGCGGACTTTTTTGTTGGCAATGTGGGGATATTAGCTAATGTCGGGGGATATTAACTAATATCCCCTATGTTTTTCTAAATCACAAACTGTAAAAAGCAAGCGGATATTACGTAATATCCGTTCGTTAATTAAACATGGAAGCCGCTAAAAGTTTTGGAACAGGTACACATTTTGTGGATTGATTTGTTTTGAAACCATAAAATTTTACAAAGATTCGTTCTAAATGTTACGTAACATTTACT
>JAGHTS010000231.1 GCA_018065225.1 Candidatus Phascolarctobacterium caballi | reverse complement strand
AAAATTAACCCTTTTGGATTATCCCGGACATACTGCTTGCACTGTTTTTTTTGCAGGATGTAATTTTTACTGCCCATTTTGTCATAACTCTGAACTAATCAATCCCAAAATTGCCCAACCTTTAATGGATGAACAAGAGTTATTAGAATTTCTGCAAAAACGACAAGGACTTTTAGACGGAGTATGTGTCAGCGGTGGTGAACCAACTTTGCAGCCCGACTTGCCATATTTGTTAAAGGAAATTAAAAAACTAGGGTACAAAATAAAATTAGATACCAACGGCACAATGCCAAAAGTAATTAAACATCTTGCTGACAACAATCTGGTTGATTATATTGCCATGGATATTAAAACTTCACTGGAAAATTACAGCAATTTGGCAGGCGTTGAGACAAACATAGATGCCGTTCGTACCAGTGTTGAGTTTATTATGTTTTGCGGTATTGAATATGAATTTCGTACTACAGTAATAAAAAATCTGCATAAAATATCAGATTTTACTGCTATTGGGCAATGGTTAAAAGGAGTAAGAGCATATTACCTGCAACCCTTTGTTCAACGGGATACTGTTCCCATTGCAGGATTATCCTCCCCCGATGACCAAGAATTACAAAACTTTTTGGCAGAAATTAAAAAATACATTCCCAATGCTTCTATAAGAGGGAAATAGTTGCTTTTCAAAGTAAAAAATGCAAAAAGGCAATCTAAAAATGACGTCATTTCTTTATAAAATGGCGTCATTTTTTAAACGCTTTTTTGTAAAATTTGGCGGTTGCAAATCATTTTCCCATCAATTTTGCCTGATGATCCGCAATCAAGGCATCAAACAACTCTGTCAACTCTCCATTCATAACTGCCGGCAAATTATGTGCTGTAAAACCTATTCTGTGGTCAGTCACCCTTGCCTGCGGAAAATTATAAGTTCTGATTTTTTCACTGCGGTCACCACTGCCCACCTGATTTTTTCTGTCCGCAGCAATAGCATCCTGTTGTTCTTTTTGTGCCGCTTCCCACACTCTGGCACGCAAAACTTTCAAGCACTTCTCCCTGTTCTTCAACTGGCTTTTCTCATCCTGACATTGTGCCACAATCCCCGTAGGAATATGTGTCATCCGCACTGCCGATTCTGTTTTATTGACATACTGCCCGCCTGCACCACCGGCACGAAAAGTATCTATTTTTAAATCACTGGGTTTAATTTCAATATCCACATCTTCAACTTCAGGCAAAACCGCCACCGTTGCCGCCGAAGTATGTATCCGGCCCTGTGCCTCTGTTTCCGGTACCCTTTGCACACGATGAGTTCCGCTTTCAAACTTCATATAGCTATAAACCCCGTCTCCGCTAATCATAAAAACAATTTCCTTATAACCGCCCAAACCTGTAGGATTGGAATCCATAACATCCACATGCCATCCCCTGCCTTCGGCATAACGGCTGTACATGCGGAACAAATCAGCAGCAAAAAGAGCGGCCTCGTCGCCACCTGTGCCGCCCCGTATTTCCACAATAACATTTTTACCGTCATTGGGGTCTTTGGGCAAAAGCAAAATTTTTAATTTTGCTTCCAAGTCAGCAATACAGGGTTCCAACTCCTTTAACTCCGCCTTTGCCATTTCCGCAAAATCAACATCTTCCAAAAGCAATTTGGCGTCATCAAATTGTTTTTTTGCTTTTTTATATTCTCTGAATACCGCCACCGTTTCTTCCAATTCGGCATGGGCTTTCATTGCTTTTTGCCATGCCACCTGGTCAGCAATTACATCAGGGTCAGCAATTCTATGCTCCAAATCAAGATAGCGGTCTTCCAACGCCTGTAATTTATCAATCATAATACTCCAATCGCTCTAAAAAATCTTGCGGTAAACATACATTTATTTTAGCATTTGCAAAATCCTTAATATTACGGGTTACAATAAAATCTGCACCAATCCGCAAGGCGGTTTCCGCCATAATTCCATCTTCATAATCATGCACATCGGAAATAAGGGCTTGTTCACAATCCACACCAGTTGTGTCCACCACTTGAAATATAGAAAAAAGTTTACGAATAATCTGACGGGTAATATCATCGCTATGAGTTAATTTATGAGTTAAATAATAAATATCCGTAACAGATTTAGCGGTCAAAAATCCTTGACACTTATCAGCAGAAATATCAAGAATTAATTTTTTAGCCGGTTCTGCAAATGGTTGTCTTTCCTGCAAAGCATCCAACACCACACAAGTATCCAGCAAAACCTTTTTCATAATTCTGCCACCCTAAGTTCTTTTGCTTCCTCCAAAGTCATAGTGTCCGGTATCGCTCCAAACAAACTTTTTGCAATTTCTATTTTGTCTTGAAAAGGTTTTGTCAATTTGGCAATTACCTTGCCATATTGCGTAATATAAATATCCTCTTTGGCAGACAGTCCAAGAT
>JAGHTS010000167.1 GCA_018065225.1 Candidatus Phascolarctobacterium caballi | reverse complement strand
CGGTAAAACAGGAGTTGGATAATACAACTCCCTACATTCCCATTCCCGAAGATATTTTGGGATTTTACAAAATGTACCGTCCTGCACCATTAGTCCGTGCCTATTGCTTGGAAGAAAAATTAGGCACGCCTGCCCATATTTATTATAAATTTGAGGGTAATAATACCAGCGGCAGCCATAAATTAAATTCTGCCATTCCACAGGCATATTATGCAAAAAAACAGGGGTTAAAAGGCGTGACAACAGAAACTGGTGCGGGGCAGTGGGGAACTGCATTGTCTATGGCATGTTCCTATTACGGACTTGACTGCAAAGTGTTTATGGTCAAAGTTTCCTATGAGCAAAAACCGTTCCGTCGTGAAGTAATGCGGGTGTATGGCGCCAGTGCCACACCTTCGCCATCTATGGAAACGGAAATTGGCAGAAAGATTTTGGCGGAACATCCGGGCACAGGCGGGTCGTTGGGCTGTGCCATTTCGGAAGCGGTAGAAAAGGCGACCACTACGGAGGGTTACCGTTATGTGTTAGGTTCGGTTTTAAATTTGGTAATGCTCCATCAAAGCATTATCGGTTTGGAAACTAAAGCGGCATTGGATAAATATGGGGTTAAAGCGGATATAATAATTGGTTGTGCAGGTGGCGGTTCCAATTTGGGCGGACTGATGGCTCCCTTTATGGGTGAAAAACTGCGGGGTGAGGCGGATTACCGTTTTATTGCGGTGGAGCCGGCATCTTGCCCCAGTTTGACACGGGGGCGGTTTGCCTATGATTATTGTGATACGGGACATGTTTGTCCGTTGGTGAAAATGAAGACATTGGGTTCGGGGTTTATGCCCAGTGCCAATCACGCAGGGGGCTTGCGGTATCACGGCATGAATCCTGCCCTTTCCCAATTGTATGTAGATGGTATGATGGAAGCGGTAAGTGTGGAGCAGACCAAAGTGTTTGAGGCGGGGGAAGAATTTGCCCGGGTGGAAGGGATTTTGCCGGCACCGGAGTCCAGCCATGCTATCCGTGTTGCCATAGATGAGGCATTGAAATGCAAAGAAACAGGTGAAGCCAAGAATATTGTTTTTGGTTTGACGGGGACGGGATATTTTGATTTGTTTGCTTATGAAAAGTTCCACAATCACCAAATGGAAGATTATGTGCCTACGGATGAGGAATTAAACAAAGCGTTTGCAGGGCTGCCAAAAATATAAAAA
>JAGHTS010000258.1 GCA_018065225.1 Candidatus Phascolarctobacterium caballi | reverse complement strand
ATATGGTTTGGTGGATGGGGCGGATTGAAAAGTTCTTTTCCTGCCTATCCGTGGTTCAGTTTGTTTGGACGTGGAAATGTAGATGGTTTGGTGACTTTTTTAAGTGTTTTGGCGGGGGTTGTCAGTACCCAAAGTTATGCACAGGCGATTTTTAGTGCCAAAGACAGCAGGACTGCCTCTATTGGATGTTGGATGGCGGCGGCGATTACTATTCCTGTGGGGTTGCCCAGTGTGTTGATTGGTATGTTTATGCGGACGCACCATCCTAATATTAATCCAATAGACGCATTGCCTATGTTTTTGTTGACTTATATGCCTGATTGGTTGGGCGGTATCGGTATTGCAGCACTAATTTTGGCTTCATTGGGTGGAATTGCTGGCATTTCGTTGGGGATTGGCACCATGTTCAGCAGGGATATTGTTTATAATTTGGCAAAGCATCCCACAAATCTTTTGTTATTGCGTGCCAGTCGGGTTGGGGTAATGGTTTCCACTTTGGCGGCAATTGTTTTTGTTTACTTTAATTTTGACAGTGGTGTGTTGCAATGGAATTATCTGTCTATGGCATTGCGTGGCAGTGGGATTTTTTTACCTTTAACTTTTTGTGTGTTTTTTCCTAATAAAATTGCTCCGATTTATGGTGTTTTGTCTATGGCAACGGGAATTTTAGTGGCATTGTCGTGGGAGTTTATTGGAATTGATGGTGTGCATCCGTTAATTCCGTCATTAGGTATGAATTTGTTATTCTTGCTGATTGGATTGGTTAAGAAAAAATGAAGTTTACACATTTGCATGTACATACTCAATACAGTTTGTTGGACGGGGCGGCCAAAATTGATGATTTAATCAACCGCGTCAAAGAGCTTGGTATGGATGCTGTGGCTATTACTGACCATGGTGTAATGTATGGTGTGGTTGATTTTTATCAGGCATGCACCAAAGCGGGAGTTAAGCCGATTATCGGTTGTGAGGTTTATACTGTTAATGGTGATATGCACGAAAAGAAATCTAATGAGCGTTTTCATTTGGTGTTGTTGGCGGAAAATGAAATCGGTTATCATAACTTGATGCGGATTGTCAGCAAAGCACAGACAGAAGGATTTTATACTAAACCCCGTGTTGACAAAGCAACATTAAAACAGTACCACGAAGGGATTATTTGTCTTAGTGCCTGTATGGTGGGAGAACTTCCACGCCTTATTGTGGCAGGCAATGAAATTGGGGCACGTAAGTGTGTAGAGGAATTTATTGATATTTTTGGCAAAGACAATTATTTTTTGGAAATGCAAAATCATTTTTTGCAAGAAGATAAGGTTATTAATGACGGACTAAAAAAACTTGCTGCGGAATATGATTTAAAGTTGGTTTGCACAAATGATTTGCATTATGTCCGTCGTGAAGATGCTGCGGCACAGGATGTGTTGTTGTGTATTCAGACAGTAACCACGGTTGATGACCCTAACAGAATGCGTTTTCCCAATGATGAGTTTTATCTTAAGTCGCCAGAAGAAATGGCAGAGTTGTTTCCGGATTGTGCGGAGGCATTGGAAAATACCAATCTTATTGCAGAACGTTGCAATGTCAAATTGACTTTTGGCAAGTTTTTGTTGCCTGAATTTCATCCAATTCCCGATGGTTATGATGCAAAAACATATTTAAGAAAATTATGTGAAGACGCTTTGCCGGAACGTTATCCTAATGCGGACGAAAAAATAAAAAAGCGTTTGGATTATGAGTTAGATGTTATCAATCGTATGGGTTATGCCGCTTACTTTTTGATTGTCTGGGATTTTATAAATTTTTGCCGTCAGCAGCAACCGCCTATTCCGGTTGGTCCGGGGAGGGGAAGTGCCGCAGGGTCTATTGTGGCATATCTTTTGCATATTACGAATATTGAACCGTTACATTTCAGTTTATTCTTTGAAAGATTTTTAAATCCTGAGCGTGTCAGTATGCCGGATATTGATACAGATTTTTGTATGCGACGTCGGGACGAAGTGTTGCGCTATGTGGTTAATAAATATACTCCGGAACGGGTTGCACAGATTGTAACTTTTGGTTCTTTGCAGGCACGGGCGGCAGTAAGGGCGGTTGGCAGGGCTTTGGCTTTGCCGTACAGTGATGTGGACAGTGTTGTTAAATTGATTCCCAAACAGTTGGATATAAAATTAGTTGAGGCCTTGGAACAATCCAAAGATTTGTCTGAAAGATATAAAAATGAAGAAATAGTTCACCGTTTGATTGATTTGTCAATCAGTGTGGAGGGGTTGCCGAGTAATAGGGGAACTCACGCAGCTGGTGTTATTATCGCTCCTGAAACTTTGACAGATTATGTTCCTTTACAGTTGGAAGTCGGGCAA
>JAGHTS010000201.1 GCA_018065225.1 Candidatus Phascolarctobacterium caballi | reverse complement strand
CGTTTTGATTTGTAACCACCAAATTTTACAAAAATGCGTTCTAAAAATCACGTGATATTTAACAAATATCACGTGATTTTTACTTTGACTTTTTGCACTTTTCGCTTTGAAAAGGCATTTGATTTTGAATTGGCAACTTGCCACCCCTTGCCAAAAGTTTTTATTGTGTTATAATAATTGCAAATAGCATACACTATTTGCAATTATTATTTTAGAAAAGGAGTATAAAAATGCAAAAGGACAAAGAATTTTTATTGTGGTTTGAACAATTGGAGCGTAAGGATGTGGATTTTGTAGTCGGCAAGTCCAGTTCTTTGGGTGAGATGACAGCCAAAGTGGATGTGCCTGTCCCTTATGGTTTTGCTACCACTGCCTATGCCTACCGTTATTTTTTTGAAAAGTCAGGTTTGGACAAAGATTTGGAAAAAATGTTGGCAGAACTTACGGATGTGGAGGACAGTGCTTTGTTGCGTCGGGTCTGCAAAAAAATCCGTGAGGCAATTATGAAAAAAAGAAATGCCTGCTGACTTGCAAAAAGCGATTGCGGCAGCTTATGACGAGTTGGGCAAAAAAATGAAACAGAAAGACCCGTTTGTGGCAGTCCGTTCCAGCGCCACAGCAGAAGATTTGCCTGATGCCTCTTTTGCAGGACAGCAAGATACATATCTTAATGTTAAGGGTGCAGATGTGGTCGTGCAAAAAGTAAAAGAGTGCTATGCTTCCTGTTTTACTGACCGTGCGGTGTATTATCGTGAAAAACAGGGTTTTGACCACATGAGTGTGGCTTTGAGTGCTGCCGTTCAAATGATGGTTTTCAGCAAGGCGTCCGGTGTTATGTTCACGGTTAATGTGGCTACTGGTGATGACAAGAACATTCTTATTGAAGGTGCTTGGGGATTGGGAGAATATGTTGTACAAGGTACCGTTACCCCTGACAACTATACTGTTTCCAAAGCAGAGGGCAAAATTGTTGAAAAGAATGTTAATGACCAAGATATAAAACTTATCCGTAAAGAAGACGGCGATTGTGTGGAAGTGCGGGTACCCAAAAAAGAAGTAAGTTTGCAAAAACTGACGGACGCCCAGATTTTGGAATTGGCAACCTATGCCAAACGCATTGAACAGCATTATGGATGTTATATGGATATGGAATGGGGCGTAGACGAGCGTGACGGCAAGTTGTGGATTTTGCAGGCCCGTCCGGAAACAGTATGGAGCCGCCGCAACAAAGAAAAGAAAACGGAAAGTAATACTGTACAAGGGATGAAAGTTGACCGTAACGTCATCGTCAAAGGGTTGCCCGCATCTCCGGGCAGTGCCTGTGGCAAAGTCCATGTAATTCTTGACCCCAGCCATATAGATGATTTTAAGCAAGGTGAAATTTTGGTAACAGAAATGACTGCCCCTGACTGGGTGCCTGCCATGAAAAAAGCCAAAGCCATTGTGACGGACAGCGGCGGTATGACCTGTCACGCTTCCATAGTATCCCGTGAATTGGGTATTCCCTGTATTGTGGGAACAAAAAGTCGCGGTGCGGCTGCCACTTCTGCAATCAAAGACGGTATTGATGTGACAGTTGACGCTACACACGGAGTAGTTTATGAAGGACTGATTGAGGAAGAAAAACCTGCTGCGGCAAATGCAGTTGTCCCGGCTACAGTTCAGGCAGAAACCTTCCCGCCGACGGGTACAAAAATTTATATGAATTTGGGCGACCCCGATTTGGCAGAAAAATACAGTGCTTTGCCCTGTGATGGTATTGGTCTGATGCGTGAAGAATTTATTTGGACAACCTATATTCACGAGCATCCTTTGTATTTGCTTAAAACAGGTCATCCGGAAAAAGTTGTGGATATGTTGGCGGACGGAATCCGCAAAGTTTGTCAGGCAATGAGCCCCCGTCCTGTAACCTTGCGTTTCAGTGACTTCAAATCCAGCGAATATCGTGATTTGAAAGGCGGGGATGAATTTGAACCCTACGAACCCAGCGCATTGTTGGGGTGGCGTGGTGCCAGCCGTTACTATGACCCCAAATATATTGAGGGCTTTAAGTTGGAATGTGCCGCAGTCCGCAAGGTAAGGGAAGAATTTGGTTTGAAAAACTTGCATGTGATGATTCCTTTCTGCCGCAACACAGATGAAGCACGCAAAGTTACCGGCATTATGGCAGAATGTGGTTTGCAACGCAGCAAAGATTTCAAAGTTTGGCTGATGGCAGAAATTCCTTCCAATGTAATCTTGGCAGACCAGTTTAATGAGTTTGTGGACGGTTACTCCATCGGGTCAAATGACCTGACCATGTTGATTTTGGGATGTGACCGTGACAATGATACAGTTTCCCATATTTATGACGAACGCAATTTGGCAGTCCGCCGTGCTGTCCGTCATTTGATTGAAGTTGCCCACGCAGGCGGCAAGACAGTTTCCATTTGTGGGCAGGCACCCAGTGTGTACCCTGAATTTTGTGAATTTTTGGTTAAGAGCGGTATTGACAGTATTTCCGTAAATCCCGATACCGTGAAATTTACCAAAAAACTGGTTGCACAACTGGAACAAAGAATTATGTTGGACGCCGCCACAGGCAGGGGCAAAGTTGAGGCAGAAGATTTGCAGTGGTAAAATCTTTTGTGAGGGCTGATTATAATGTAGATGTTTAGTCACTTGACAAAAATAAAATCTATATTATAATATACGCAGATAAGTGGGCGTGGTGTCCCTTATCAAAATTTGCAAACAAGTTCTGCAAGCGGCGGCACGAAGTGGTGGAAACAAGGCAACACTCACAGGCAGGCGGCTGCGGAAGGGACTTTGTAAAAATTATTTTTAATTCTTGGAGGAGAAAAAACATGAAAAAGTCTTTGGTTTTAGCTATGGCTATGGCTATGGGCGTGACTGCATCTGCATACGCCGCAAATCCGTTTTCCGATGTACCTGCTGGTCATTGGGCTTATGACAGCATTTCCCAATTGGAAAAAGCTGGTGTAATTGACGGCTATGGTTCCGTATTTGGCGGAGAAAAATTGATGACCCGTTATGAAATGGCTCAAATCGTTGCAAAAGCAATGGCAAAAGGCGCTAACTGCGACAAATTGGCTGCTGAATTTGCTGACGAATTGGACGCATTGGGTGTACGTGTTGCAAAATTGGAAAAGAAAGTTGACAATGTAAAAATCACTGGCAACATCCGTTACAGCTACAAGGGAGCTAATAAGGGTGATGGAAATCACAATGGCGCAAAATCTGCTTCTTATAATCGTTTCCGTACCCGTTTGTTTGTGAATGGTGGAATTAACAACAATTGGAAATATACTGGTATGTTGGAAAATGACCGTTACATGGTTTCTGGCAATGCTAAAGCTGATGATATCATTTTGAAACGTGCTTGGGTTGACGGACGTATTGGCGGTGTTAAGGTTTCCGGCGGTCGCAAATACTTTAACGTTGCTACCATGATTGATAGCGAAGCAGATGGCTTGGAAGCAAAATATTCTTTCAAGGGTATCAATGTTACTGGTTGGGCAATGAAAAACTTGAAGACCGATAAAGTTGGTTATGGTACTGCTACGGAAGACAGCGACCGCGTATATATGGCAAAGATTGACACCAAATTTGAAAGAATGGGTACTGCGATTTCCTATTGGAAAGTTGATTCTAAGGAGCCAAAAGGTTTGGGTGTAGGTGAAATTTGGACTCTCGCTTTGGATTATCCTGTTGTAAAGGACTTGAAATTGGCTGGTGAATATTTCCATGGAGATAATGCAAAAGACAAGGATAACGACAAGAATGGTTACTCCATCAGCTTGAACTATCGTGGTGCCAAAGCCGCAAAACCCGGAACCTGGGGCTTATGGGCTAATTACCAAGACCGTCCTTTGTACACTATGATCAGTCCGTCCATTTTGGTTTATGCGGCACACAATCCTGATTTGAAGTTACCTGCTGATGGATTCAAAGGTTGGGAATTTGGCGGCAACTACACATTCGCCAAGAATATTGTAGGCGGTCTCCGTTACTATGATCTCCAAGACCGTGAAGGAGATAAAAAACATGCTCGCACCGTTTGGGGCGAAGTTATCTTCACATTCTAATTTAGGTAATACAGATTATAATGTAAATTCTTTGCAGGCGGCATAACCGCCGCCTGCAAAAGTTAAATGAAATTTAGGAGTGAAAAATATGAAAAAATCTTTAGTATTGGCAATGGCTATGGCAATGGGCGTAACCGCTTCCGCTTATGCAGCCAATCCTTTCAGTGATGTGGCAGCAGGGCATTGGGCTTACGATTCCATTAACAAATTGGTTGCTGCCGGTGTAGTTGATGGTTATGGTGCTACTTTTGGCGGTGAAAAACTCATGACCCGTTATGAAATGGCACAAATCGTTGCCAAAGCAATGGCAAAAGGCGCTAATGTTGACAAATTGGCTGCAGAATTTGCTGACGAATTGGATGCATTGGGCGTACGCGTTTCCAAATTGGAAAAGAAAGTTGACAATGTAAAAGTTACAGGTCAAATCCGTTATGATTATTCAGACAATAACGGAAGGGGCGGCAGAGGTACAGACCATGGCTTGCGTTCCCGTTTGTTTGTAGAAGGCAAGGTTAATGATAACTGGACATACACTGGTATGTTACAGAATTATAAATCATTTGGTAACAGCAGCAGTGACAGTACGGCAGATAAACTTGAATTAAAACGTGCTTATTTTGACGGTCGTCTTGGCGGCTTAAAAGTG
The DNA here is from genome assembly GCA_018065225.1 of Candidatus Phascolarctobacterium caballi. Taxonomy (GTDB): domain Bacteria; phylum Bacillota; class Negativicutes; order Acidaminococcales; family Acidaminococcaceae; genus Phascolarctobacterium_B; species Phascolarctobacterium_B caballi. The sequence continues at coordinate 978 of JAGHTS010000201.1, read as the reverse complement.
CGTGCAGGTCATTGGAACGAGTTCTTTATCAATGATACTATCCTTGATGATATGATTGACGGTGTGCAAGCATCCTATGATTTTAAATTCTTCAAAGTTTTTGGTGTCGCTTCCAAGTGGAGTGGTGATGCTTATGGAACGTTTGTTCGTGGCAAATATAAAGATAATGGTAATGTATTTGGACAGAACACAGCTGATAAGGTTGCAGAAATTCCTTTTGGTTATCAAGATGATGCCCGTCTCTATATTTTAGGGGCATCTACCAAGTATAAAGCAATTGATTTTGCATTTAACTATTTCAAGACTACTGGAACCTGGGGTGTAGACGGCTTCTCTGATTATCAAGCTGGTTTTGAACGTAATATTTACAGCGTAAATGCTGATTGGGCTATTGATAAGGATTGGGGTTTGACCTATCGTTATATGTGGACTGATGACCGTGTTGCTTATGATATGGAAACAGGCAAAGGCATTGGTTCCAAAGACGGTTTCTTTGCACAATTGAACTTTAAAGGTGCTGATCCCTCCAAAGCAGGTACCTGGGGATTGCGTGCAAGATATTTTGACCAACCGCAAAATGTTTGGCTGTATCCGACCTATGATTGCACTAACTTTGATGCCTATGGCGGATATGAAGGTTGGGGAGTCGGTGGCAGTTATACTTTTGCTAAAAACATTTTCTTGGATGTGGATTACTATGATACAGAATCTAAAGGAAAAGTTCTTGGACATAAACTTACTGACCGCAAAGTATATAGCCAGTTGTGGTTCCTGTTCTAACATCAATTTGTTAAAACATTCAAAAAGAGAGTTGCTTGGGCAACTCTCTTTTTTTGAGTAAATGAATAATTTATCAAGAATAATTTTGTAAAATGTTTTTGCTATTAGTGTTAAAGCGGGATTGCCGTTATTTGTATTGACAAATCATAGCAAATTATATAAAATAACAATACAAATTAAAAGTAAGGAGGATAAAAT